>DASZGZ010000025.1:0-4879 GCA_035938355.1 Acidobacteriaceae bacterium | reverse complement strand
CTTGATGTCGTGTTGGACGCCGAAGGTGGTCTGCCAGGCGTTCGACTCGGTGTAGTCCCGCCATTTCTTCGAGTGGCCCATCTCCTTGGGATCGAAAGGTGTGGCCCACTCGCCGTTCGCGAGCTTGGCGCGGACGAAGAGTGTCTTTTTGTCGAAAAGATTCTGGTAGTTTCGCGAGCGCTTCAACTGGATGGCGACATCGTCGTTGCGTCCCAGCTTTTTCGCGACGTGCGAACAGGACCAGTCGCCGTAGTCGTATTCGAGCGTCTTCGAGACGGACTCCTCTTCCAGGTCGGCCGGGATGTATCCGTCCTTGCGGTAGAGCCCGAGTCCGCGATAGTCGTCGTCCATGTTGCGCTTGCGCATCACTTTGTAGGCGCGATCCCAGTCGATACCGGGGAAGTTTTTGACGCAGGCTTCCGCCATCACGCTAGCCGAGTGGTAGCCGGTCATGGTGCCGGTTTCTTCACCCTGCAGTGGCCATACGGGCATGCCGGCTGGGCTTTGCTCCGCCATCGCGACAAGGCAGTTCACCATCGATGGCACACGCTCCGGCTGGAAGAGGGTGAATGCGGGGTGCAGGGCGCGAAATGTGTCCCATAGAGAGTAGCTGGAGTAGTTGTGCTGGCCCTGATCGAGCGTGTGCACCTGATTGTCCATACCGCGGTATTCGCCGTTGACGTCATCCATCATCGTGGGCGCGCACATCATGTGGTAAAGCGAGGTGTAGAAGATGGCCTGCTGGTCGGGCGTCGCGCCATCGATGCGGATGCGGCTGAGCTCGCGCTGCCACGCCGCCTTGGCCCGGGCGCGGGTGGCGGCGAAGTCCCAGTCCGTCTGCTCGGCTCGAAGATTTTTGAGCGCGTTGGCAGCGCTGACCGCGGAGATGCCGCAGCGCACCTGTACCGGTTTGTCTGGGGACGGATCGAAGTGCAGAGCAGCCTGCAGGACTTTGCCATTGACCGTGCTGCCATCCACCGGATTGCGATCGGAGTAGAGTTGCGCCTTCGTGAACGGGGCAGAGAACTCCATGGCGAAGTAGATCTGGCGGCCGGGCGCCCAGGAGCGTACGGTGCGACCTCCGGTCACCAAGCGGCTCTCAGGATCGACGGTGAGTTCGGCGGCTGTTACCGGGTCCTTTGGGCTTTGGTAGGAGTGAAAGAGATCGACGATGAAATGCGCGTCCTTTGCGTCCGCCGGGAATGTGTACTGGTGCAGGCCGGTGCGCTCAGTGGCCGTGAGCTCGGCATGAATGCCTGTGTCCTTGAGCAAAACGGAGTAGTAGCCGGGCTCGGCAGTTTCATCATCATGCGAAAAGCGTGAACGATAGCCGGTCTCCGGATTTTCCCTCGTGCCGGGCACGAGCTTGACTTCGCCGGTGCGCGGCATGACGAGAACGTCGAGCAAATCGCCGCAGCCGGTTCCGCTGAGGTGTGTGTGGGTAAAACCCATGATGGAGGTGTCGCTGCGGTGGTATCCGGCGCACCAGTCCCAGCCGTCGTCATAGGTATCCGGACTGAGCTGGACTGCGCCGAAGGGCACCGTAGCGCCGGGAAAGCAGTGCCCATGGCCGCCGGTGCCAATGATGATGTTGACGTGGCCTGTGACATCGTCGCTATCGGCCGCGCCGGCGGCATGCAGCAGCCGCTGCGAGATGCCGCGCGGCAGCGCCAGGTTGGAACAGGCTGCGAGTGAGAGCGTTCCCAGAAACGTGCGGCGTGTGACCATGTATGCGGATCCTCTTTCAGGATGCTTCAGTAGGTTGAGCGATGCTGCGGCCCAGAGATTCTTCATCTTGCGTAAACGGGAGGAGGCAGGCGCCAAGGATGCCGGCATCCGATCCCAGCTCTGCGCGGCGGACAAAGCTTTTGCCTGGGGTATCGAGCGGATCGCCGGGCGCGGCCGCGGTAGGCCGATACACGTAGCTGCGCAGGCGCATTTCGGCGAACATTGCTGGAGCGAAGAGGTCCCAGGCGTTCGACAGACCACCCGCGACAACGTAGAGCGGCAAATTGAGCAGGTTGGCAACTCCGCCAAAGGCGATACCCAAGGCGCGGCCGACGCGTTGAAAAATGGCAATGGCAGTGGCATTTCCAGCGATTGCAGCGTCGGCGACGGCGTGGGAAGTCCATTTCGCGGGGTTCGCGGGCAGGGCGGCAGCCAGTATGGGATCGTTCGCTTCCCGAGCCATGCGAACGACTCCCGTGGCGGAGGCATACAACTCCACACAGCCACGTCCGCCGCAGGGGCAGGCCATGCCGTCGGGTTCGACCATCAGGTGACCGGCTTCGCCAGCCATGCCGTTATTGCCATGCCAGATGTGGTCATTGAGGATAATGCCGTTACCCACCCCGGTACCAAGGGTGAGCATGCAAAGCGAGTGAATACCCGCGGCGCGAGCGGATCCGAGTTCGAACTCGGCAAGCGCCGCGGCGTTTGCGTCGCTGTCCAGGAAAATGGGCTCGCCGATAGCTTCCTCGATGGCAGCGCGGAGATGGAAACCGTCCCACCCCGGCAGATTCGGGGGATTACGAATGATTCCCGCTGGCAATTCAAGCGGACCCGGACTGCCGACGCCGATGTCTACGGACTCACCATGTGCTGGGAATTGGGAGCGCAGGGCCGTTACGGCGTCTTTCAGGTCGTGAATGACACGGTCGCGGCCCTGAGAAAGGCGGGTGGGCAGCGATATCAGCTCTGCGACCTGTTTCCCGGAACGATAGGCGGCAACCCTCAGGTTGGTGCCACCGAGATCGACCCCTATCGAAAATTGACCTTCAACCGATTTGCTGGACACTTCTCTGATCATTTTGCCTCAAATCAGCAAAAATTGCCCCCGCATGTGCAGTTTCGTGTTGTAGGCTTGGCCCATCGCTTCTGACATTGCGCGGCGCATCCTTCCTCGTCCTGGCAACGTGACGGGCAGAGCCAGAAGCCTCCACTCTACACCGGACGTGGCCATGCAGATTTCTCTCGTCGCCTGGATAGTGGTCTTCGCGTACATCACGCATCATTCCGGAATCGATTTCTATTATTACCGGCGGCCGCACCGGGACTTGCGCGAATTTTTCGCGTGCGGCCCCCCGCACGCCGTAATAGCTGGATGACGTTCCCATTCAAGCGGGACGCCAGGGCAAATGCAGTTGCACCTTCGAATGAGAACGGCAGACTCGTATGTCGGTAAAAACGGACGATCGTGAAGAAAAAATCATGCGACTCCTTTTGCAGAAGGGGTCAGCCACCATTGAAGAGCTGCTGGCTACGGCGGAGACGTCGGCGCCAAGCATCCGGCGCGACCTGAACCGCCTGGAACGGCGCGGGCTGGTGCGGCGCACACATGGGGGCGCCACGCTGGTGGAGCCGCTGCTCTATGAGCCCTTTCGATATGACACCTCATTCCAGGCGCGCGAGCAGCGCGCCGCGGAAGAGAAGCGGCGTATAGCGCTGGCGGCTGCAGACCTGATCAAGGAAAACGAGACGATCGGGCTGACCGCTGGCACCACGACTACGCAGATCGGCCGTGCCATTCGACATCGCACCAACATCAAAGTAGTGACCAACGCGATCAACATCGGCATGGAGCTCTGCAACCACGCGGGCATTCGCACCTCCATCACCGGCGGCGTGTTGCCATGGGCGTGGTCGTTTTCGCTGAGCGGCCCGGCGGCGGTCCACTTCATCAACCAGGTGTATCTGGATAAAGTCTTTCTCAACGTAGTGGGGCTGGATGTGGAACGGGGCGCGACGACGCTCGAAGCAGATGAGGCGGTGATCTTCCGCGCGATGCAACGACAGGCGCGTGAAGTAATCGCAGTGGCCGACCACACGAAGCTCGGCCAAGTGAGTCCCGCGCTTATCTGCCCGGTGCAGGAGATCCATATGCTGGTGACCGACACGGGCGCGACCGACGCGATGATTGCGCCATTTGAACAGCGCGGTATCAAAGTGCTGCGTGTGTGATGACGAGATGCAAACAGGAGGCTGGTGGAATGCAGAATCGGGTCTGGTGCGGTGTCGCGAGAAAACTATTCGGAGCGGCAGCCGCCGCGGTTCTGACAGTTACATTGTTGAACGGTAGCAATATGCGAGGCCAGCAAATGGGTAGCGCGAGCGCGGCTGACCTAGGGCTGATGCCACTACCCTCGCATTTCGAAGCGGGCAGCGGGAACTATACGCTGAAGCCCGGGACGCACGTCGCATTTCCTCACTTCCACAATGCGCGGCTGGAAGCAGGGACAGTGCGCATGATGGCGCGACTGCAATTTGAGAGCGGCGTGCCGCTGCCCCACGTTCCGAGCACGGTGGCTGGCGATCTTTCCAGCGCCGGCATCGTGATTGACGTTGCCGGGGCGGGTGGCGCCGTGCAGTCGCTGGATGAGGACGAGTCCTACTCGCTGACGGTGACTCCGCAATTGATTACGTTGCGGGCCGCTACGGTCGTGGGCGCATTCCACGGCATGGAGACCCTGCTTCAACTGGTGCAGTTGAAGGACAATGCGGCGATCATTCCCGCGGTGAGTATTGAAGACACGCCGCGATTCCGGTGGCGCGGTTTGATGATCGATGTAAGCCGCCACTTCGAGCCAGTGAGGCAGATCGAGCGGACTCTGGACGGAATGGCGATGGTGAAGCTGAATGTCTTCCACTGGCATTTGAGCGACGACCAAGGCTTCCGCGCCGAAAGCAAGATCTATCCGAAGCTCACGGGAGTCGGCTCGAATGGGGAGTTCTACACCCAGGAACAGATGCGCGAGGTTGTTGCCTATGCGCGCGAGCGCGGTATTCGCGTAGTGCCGGAGTTCGATATACCCGGTCATAGTGTGAGTTGGATGGTGGGCTATCCGCAGATCGGCAGTTCCAAGGGACCGTTCCATCTGCC
>DASZGZ010000024.1:0-10170 GCA_035938355.1 Acidobacteriaceae bacterium | reverse complement strand
AACATTGCATGGGGCGGCCTCAAGCCCGGAACCAGACTCGGCGAACCGGCACCGCTCTTCCCCCGCGCAGAAAAGGACACCGTCACCCGTATGAAAGAGATTGAAGAGAACCGTCCGCAAAGCGCGCTCGAACAGGCGCTTTCCTCCATCCCCACTGTTCGCGTGGAGCCCTCATCCGCTCCTTCGAAGCTCGATAAACCTGCCGAACAGGCCGATACATCCGCTCCGGAGGCCGGGCCGAAGACGATAGCCGGTGCACCACCCAGCGCTCCGGCGCCTGGGGCTCATGCCGCCCCCGGCCAGATCACCATCGACGACTTCACCAAGGTCGAACTGCGCGTCGCGCAGGTAAAAGTTGCCGAGCGTGTGCCCAAGGCGGATAAGTTGCTGCGCCTCGAAGTCGATCTCGGCACGGAGACGCGGCAGATCCTCGCCGGCATCGCGGAATCCTACGAACCCGAGTCGCTCATCGGCCGCAAGGTGATCGTCGTAGCGAATCTCGCGCCACGTAAGCTGCGCGGACTGGAGTCGAACGGCATGCTGCTCGCCGGCTCCATCGAGGGCGGCAAGGCTGTGCTCGCCAGCTTCCTCGAAGACGTGCCGCTCGGCGCGAAGGTCAAATAGCTCCATGCCCTCCGAGGTTCCGGCCCTTACCGACTCCCACGCGCACCTCGACAGCGCGCGCTTCGACGCCGATCGAGAAGCGATGCTCAAAGCCGCGTATGAAGCCGGCGTGGGCACCGTGCTATCCATCGGCATCGGCGATGGCCCGGATACGATGCACCGCGCACTTGACCTCTGTCGCGAGTACGCCGGCCGCACCGACCTGCCGCGCCTCTATGCCACCGCCGGCGTTCATCCGGAGGAGGCCGCCGGCCTCGACGACGCTGCCCTCGACAAGCTGAACAAGCTGCTCGCCGCTCCCGAGGTCATCGCCTGCGGCGAAATAGGCCTGGACTACTACTGGGACACTGCTCCGCGTGCCGTACAGCAGGAGGCCTTCATCGACCAGATGGAGGTCGCGGCCGGCCATTGCCTGCCCATCGTTATCCACTGCCGAGCCGCGGAGCGCGCAGGGGCCGGCGACACTGCGGCGTGGGACGACACGCTCGACCTTCTCGATCGCCACTGGCGGCAGACCGGGCTCGGCGGCATCCTTCACTGCTTCGCCGGCACGGTCGAGCACGCGCGCCGCGCCATTGACTTCGGTTTCCTCATCTCCTTCGCCGGCAACATCACCTTTCCCAAAGCGCAGGCAATCCGAGAAGCCGCGCAGGCCCTGCCGCTCGCATCCATGCTGGTGGAAACCGACGCTCCTTTCCTGGCGCCTGTCCCCTACCGCGGCCAGCGCAACGAACCTGCTTACGTAACCGGAACCGCGGCGAAGCTCGGGGAGCTCCTCGGCATCGAAGTGGAGGAGGTGGCCGCGACCACGACGCGCAACTTCGAGACGCTTATGCGCCCTCGGAGCTAAGATCGCGGCTACGCTGGACCGTCGGGTTTTTCCGCAGAGCAACGGTTTCCTAAACTGCAGGCCGGACGGGAACCAAGAATTTGAAAGGACGAGCACATGGCAGCAGACAATTCATTTGACGTAGTCAGCAAAGTGGAGATCCAGGAGGTGCGCAACGCCATCGATCAGGCCATCAAGGAAGTCCGCGCGCGCTTCGACCTGAAGGACTCGAACTCCGAGATCAAACTCGAAGACCAGGACAAAGTCATCCAGCTTGCCTCCTCCGACGAGTACAAGCTCGAGGCGGTGAAGGAGATCCTGTCGCACAAGCTGGTCAAGCGCGGCGTCTCGCTCAAGTCCCTCAAGTACGAAAAGCTCGAGCCGGCTATGGGCAAAAGTGTCCGCCAGAAGATCACCCTGCAACAGGGGATCCCCGGCGAGAAGGCCAAGGAGATCGTCAAGCTCATCAAGGACTCCAAGAAGAAGGTCCAGGCCTCCATACAGGGCGAAACCGTGCGCATCAGCGGCAAAGACCGCGACACCCTGCAGGACGCCATAGCCCTCTTGCGTGGCCACGATTTCGGCCTCGACCTGCAATTCACCAATTACCGCTCGAACTAGCGGCATTGACGCATAACTGGGGCATCTTGCGCCTGACCAGATACACTACTTTCATAGGGAGTCCCCGGCTACGTGAGCACACAGGCGGTAGGAACAGCGAAAGAAGTGTTCGAACTGCTGCGGGATGACCTCCGCGCCGTAGAGCGGGAGCTCGCGCGCGACTCCGACTCCACCGTCCAGGCCATCACCGAAATTGCCGCCTACCTGCGCGAAGGCGGCGGCAAGCGCATCCGCCCCACCCTGCTGCTGCTGGCGGCGCGTGCACTTGGCTATCGCGGCCGGGGCAGCGTCCGGTTGGGCGCCGTCGTCGAGATGGTCCACACCGCCACCCTGGTCCACGATGACATCATTGACGCGGCCGATACACGCCGCGGGCGCCCCTCCGCCAACACCACCTGGGGCAATTCCCGCTGCGTACTCGCCGGCGACTGGCTCTACATGCAGGCCTTCCGCGTCGCACTCGATGAGCGCAACTTCAAGGTGCTCGACCTGCTCATCGGCCTCACCCAGCAGATGGTCGAGGGGGAGCTGCTGCAGACCGAAACCCTCGGCCGCATGGTCTCCGAAGAGGAGTACTACGACCTGATTTACCGCAAGACCGCGTGCCTCTTCCGCGTCTCCATGCGCCTGGGCGCGGTGCTCGCGGAGGTTACGGAGGCGCTCGAAGAGCAGCTAGGCGAATACGGCCGCAACCTCGGCGTCGCCTTCCAGATCGTCGACGACGTGCTGGACCTTACCGCCAGCGAAGAGACATTGGGCAAGCCCGTCGCGAGCGACTTGCGCGAGGGCAAGGCCACGCTGCCCGTCATCCATGCCTACCAGCACGGCACGCCGGCCGAGCGCGCCGCCATCGACCAGGTTCTGGCAGACCAGTCCTTCGAGCGTGTCTCTCACGCAGAGATTCTGGCGATTCTCGAACGCCACCGCTCCGTCGACTACGCTCTTGCCACCGCCTACCGCTACGCCGATCTCGCCCGCGCCTTAGTGGCCGACCTGCCGGAAAGCGACGAACGCCGGGCGTTATTGTGGATGCCGGACTTCGTCGTGGCGCGGGAGAAATAGCGCTCCGACCAGGACCTTAACGCAGCAGACGGGCGATCCCATACAACAGAAGCGAGAGCAGAATACTGAGCAGAATAGAGCTCCCGATCGGTGCAAACACGGAGACGCTCTTGCCGCGGTACGTAATATCACCGGGGAGATGTCCGAGCGGAACTCCCATGCGGCCCATGACGATGATCACGAGTCCGGCGGCAATGAACAACATTCCCAGATAAATAAGCATCCGCCCCATATCCCAATTATCGATCTATCCCGGGCGGGATGAAAGACGACGGATCGCCGCACGAGCTGCGGTTACCTTTAATGCTAATTCTTCTAGTGGCGAGGAATTTGCAATGCGTTTGATTGGCCGGAGCCGCGAAGTAATCCTGCGATATCTTCTCGCCGTCTGCGTCGCCTGCTTTTCCAGCCATGCGTATGGACAACGGACAGTCACATTCCCGCTGCAACGTGGGCCAGGAGAGATCCAGGCCGACCTTTACGGCAGCGGTACGCGGGCCGTGATCCTGGCACATGGCGGACGCTTTGGCAAAGAGAGCTGGAAGAAGCAGGCACAGGCCTTTGCGAATGCGGGCTTCCTGATCCTGGCCATCCGCTTTCGTGGAGACCGCTCTAACCCGGATGGATCGCCCGGATCTTTTGGTTCTAATGCGGACAACGCAGCAGACGTGCTGGCTGCAGTTTCATATCTTCATCGCATCGGTGCGAAGACCGTCTCCGCAGTCGGGGCGAGCCTGGGTGGAGATGCCGTCGGAGAGGCGGACGCAGAGTCCAGACCGGGCAACATCGCCCGAGTTGTCTTCCTCGGATCGTCGGGCGGCAGTGCCCCGGAAAAGCTCAACGGACGCAAACTATTTATCGTCGCCCGGGGCGATAGAAGCGGTTCCGGGCTTCGACTGCCTGAGATTTCCAGCAACTATCAAAAAGCGCCTCAACCAAAGAAACTGGTGATCCTCGAGGGCTCCGCTCACGCGCAGTTTCTCTTCGATACCGATCAGGGCCCGCGCCTTCTGAACGAAATTCTTCGATTTCTCTCAGAGCCATAGTTTGGCGCCCGCTCACCACTTGCCGGCAAAATCCTGCTTGACACAATTTTGTCGACGCGAGCATGATTCGTCTGCGCTGGGCAGGAAATCGTGCCCGGCGACTATCCAATTCCGCCATTGCTTTCCTTACCGTTCCTCGACAACCAAACGGGGCCCTCAGTCGAAATTCGATACGGACAACCTCGTTGTCCTGAGGAGGAATTATGGCATTCAAGACGTACGGTGAACTGCGTCAGCAGCTCAAGGCTGAGGGCATCCGGTGGACCGTGAACCCCGCCTTTCCCGATGACGCGCCAATCAAGCGTCCCGGCCTGGGAGCTGATCTCACGAAGGTCCCGCCGGCCAGGAACATCGGCCCAGTGGATGTAGCCGCACTCGTTGCAAAATTCCCCACCACCAACACGCTTCTGCGCGAGCACCTGATCGAACGAGGCTTCCTGCCCGGCACGCTCAAAACCATCAGCGGTTCGTCATTGATCCCCAAGCTTCCCATTGTGGTCACTCCTGTCAGGCCCGTAGTCCCTCCAATACCTCGGGTAAGCCCTGCGGGGGCCGGCGCAGGCGGGGCTCCGCCAACTTCGGTCGACTGGCGCAATCGCTGGACCTGGAACTTCGTCACGGGCATCCGCGATCAGGATCCTTGCGAGCACTGCTGGGTCTATGCCGCCACCGCTCTCGTCGAGTGCATGGTTCGCATCGAGCACTGCGTCTGGTGCGACCGCTCCGAAGGGGATTACATCGAGGCCAACAAGGTTCCCTGCGGCCAGTGCGGAAACGCAGGAGAAGTCCTCGACTGGTTTGCTTCGAATGGTGTTTGCGGTCAGGACTGCGTCTCATGGGTGGACTCCGATCCCGGCGACCGAAGCAGCTCCTACTGGAATCCGCCGCCGGGTGGCTGCGGCTCTGGTTCCATGCTGCCGCCGCCGGCCTACAATCCGCCTTCGAATCGCAATGGAAAGACCGTCAAGATTCCCGCATACACATCGCTCGGCGACAACACCTCGGAGAAAAACTGGATCGATGCCATCGGTCCACTCGTCGTAGGCATGGACATCTACAGCGACTTCTATGGCTGGTCCGGCACCACGCCATACACCAAGTCGTCCACCGCGACCTATGAGGGCGGGCACGTCATGCTCGCCGTTGGATACGACGACACTCTGCAGTGTTGGATCGTCAAGAACTCATGGGGTACTGGCTATGGAAACAGCGGCTACTACCTGATCGGCTATGGGCAATGCAACATTGACTCTTATTCGAAGCAGGGCTTCCAGTACTCCAGTCCCGATCCGTGGACGAAACACCGCAGCCACTCCGGCGGCATGATAGAGAGCGGCGATGGCGCTCTGCACCGCAACTTCGAGCTTCTCGCACCCAGCGCGGGCGGTTCGTTCACTCACTGGTGGCGTGATAACTCCTCCGGCAGCCTGCCGTGGGCAAAAGCCGAAACCATGGCGAACGATGTAGCAAGTCTTCTCACGCATACGGGCACCACTTACAACCGGAACTTCGAAACCATCTATCGCAGATCCGGCGGCCAGCTGCGTCATTGGTACTTCGACCAGGCATCCGGGAAGTGGTATCAAGGCCCGATCTTCGGCCCCGGCAATGCTGTTGGTGAAGTGGGCTTTTGCGAAAGCGACTATGGGCAGGGAAATTTCGAAGTCGTCGTCGCTCTGCAAACCGGCCAAATCCAGCACTGGTGGCGCGGCGGTAACGTTTGGTACCAGGGCCCTACCTTTGCGTCGGGTGTTCTCACCGTCGGACCTTCGCTCTTTGAAAGCACATGGAACAACCTAGAGTTCGTCGCGACGCTGGCCAACGGCCAGATGCAACACTGGTGGCGCAATGGCGCCAACTGGATTGCCGATCAGCTCTTCGGCTCCGGTGTCGCATCGGCGGCCTGCATGATCCAGGGTCAGTTCGGAGCCAATGTGGACTCCGGCAACGGCAACTTCGAACTCTGCGTCGCGATGCCCGACGGCACCATGCAACACTGGTGGCGGGACAACCAGAGCGGCGGATTGCCCTGGGCATTCGGCGGCAGCTTCGGGTCAAACGTGAAACAGGTCGTCGCTCTGCTGCAGGGCAGCTTCGGCTTTAACCTCGAACTGGTTGCATTGCGCAACGACGGTATGCTGCAGCACTACTGGCGTGATGACGGTGGATGGCATGCCGACGGCTCGACCATTGGAACCACCCTCTGAGCTGCACCTGCGTGTAGGCGAAGAATCACGCTTCCGCATCGGTGGCACTGGTTCTGTCGGCTATCAGTGGACGTGGACGGTTGGTGGCAACGCCGAGGCGATCTCCGTTGCCATCCAGCCCGCGTCCGGACCGCCGCCTGTTCCGCCTTCCGGCATGCTGCAAAGCGGCAGTGTAGATCACGTCGTCGTCGTGCGTGGTCTGCACGCAGGCGTTGCAAACTTGTCGCTCGTCCTGGCGCGGCCCGTCCAGCCAAGCCACGCACCGCTCCAGAGTTTCACGGTTGTCGTAACAGTCGAGTAGCGGCGCGACACAGAGCTCTGTCCGGCGCACCAGGAGGCTTGCCCTCGCCGCCCCATACCGATACCGTGATGATGTTGAAGACGTGCCGCCGCATGTCTCTCTCCGCAGCGGCATGCAGCGTTCCTATATATGAAAACGATTCGGGCCGCGGCCACTTCGCTTGCCAGAGCCATGAGGCCGCAATGAAACTTTGCTTCTCCACGCTCTTTGGCGTGACACTTCTCATCTCCTCTTTGTCCGCATCATCGCAGCCGGCAAACGGCTCGCTGGATGTCCGCTGGAATGAGGGATCCAAGGATTGCAAGGCCAACCCGCAACCTCCCCTCCAGGTGCATGCCTACAACCCCCAGACATTCATCCTTCGCGAGAATCTCTGCGCCACCTTCGAAGCACCATTCATGTACCTGCTTGTGGGATCCACAAGAGCGCTCCTCGTCGACACTGGCGATGTTGCGAACCCGGACCAGATGCCATTGGAAAAGACTGTGATGGGCCTGCTGCCCCAGGATGGTCCTGCGAAGCTTCCTCTATTAGTGGTTCACAGCCATCGGCATCTCGATCATCGCGCCGGCGATGGACAATTCCAGGGCGTCCCCAACGTGCAGGTTGTCGGCTATGACCTTGAGAGCGTGAAGCGCTATTACAACTTCACAGACTGGCCAAATGGCGTCGCCCACATCGATCTGGGCAATCGAATCGTCGACGTGATCCCGACCCCGGGCCACAACGAGACCCACGTCGCGTTCTATGACGAGAACACCGGGCTGTTCTTTTCCGGTGACTTCCTCATGCCTGGCCGCCTGCTCATCGATGACACCGATGCGGACCTGGCGAGCGCTAAACGGGCGGCTGCCTTCGTGCAGGACCGTCCCGTCACGGCTGTCCTCGGCGGCCACATCGAAGTCAACGCCGCCGGCGAGACATTTACCTGGGAATCGCAATATCATCCGGACGAGCACGTCCTCCAGTTGACGAAGGACGATCTGCTCGCTCTGCCGGCAGCCGTCAGCAGCTTCAATGGCTTCTACACCACGAGCGGCAAGTTCATCATGATGAACTCCGTGCGCGTCCTGATCGCTCAGGCCATAGGCGCCGCAGTTGTATTGGTCGCAGTCATTCTGGCGGTGGTCTTATATATTCGTCGCCGCCGGCGTAAACGGAAATTGCTCGCTGCGTAGCTCATGACCAGCATGGAAGGCCCGGTCGCCGAATCCGGAGCCGAATATCGTTCCGGACCATCCACTGCGGATGGAGCGCACCCGCGCCATATCTCGCATAAAGGCGACTGGCACGGGCACGCTCTCAAATCAGAAACGGCGAATAGACGACCGCCTCAATACGGCGGTCCCCAATACCGGCGCATAGCGACCGGCGGCCCGTAGTACATGGGCTGCGGTGGAGGTGCGACATATGCGTTCGGGTAGTACATCGGCGGGGGCTGCATATATACCACCTGGGGCGGAGACTGCAGATATACCGGCTGCGGCGCCGGGGCCTGGACATAAACGGGCTGCTGAGGGGGTGGCTGAATATAGTTCTGCACAACAGTCTGCGGCTGCGGTGCAGGCTGTGGAGGAGGCTGAGCCGGCTCATACGCGGTCGGCCTGCGCAGCAGCCCGGAGGGGTCCCGTTCCGGCTGCGGCTGTTGGACATCCGGCACGCCAAGGTCGTCCATCACCTTCAGCGTCAGCCTGGTCTCTTCTTTCAGTGTCGGCCGTGGTCCGCGGCGCGGCAGGTTGATCAGGTCGATCGGCCAAAGTATCGGGATCGACCACTCTATGATGTCCCGCGTCGGATGCCCCCTGCCCAGGATCCGTCCCTGGCGATCTACGTTGTATCCCGGAACGTTGACGACACGCGCATCTACCGGGATCACCGTATCCGGCTGAACCACCATCCGTTCGAACTTCAGCTCCATCCATCCCTTGCCTACGAAATGGCCTGGATCCTTGTAATCTTCAAACCGGCCCACCATATAGCTCCCATAGGGAAAGGTGGAGCGGCCGTACAACTCGACATGGCTTACCCGGCAGAGCACCGGGTCGCCAATGTTGGCGGTCTTCGAGGAAAGACGCGGCTCGGAGACGGTGCATGAAATGATGGAGCCCGCGGGGATGAGCCGTTCAGCAAAGCTGGCGGCCGGCGTCACGAGCAGCAGCAGAAGTAGCGTGGAGAGAGCGCCTTTCATCGGAACCTCCGAGAGAAATGGCTCTTTGAACCCGATCCCTATTACGTGTCCGGTCGAGCCCCGAGCGGCCTATGTGGGTTGCTGGTTCGGAGCAGCCTGAGGAACGCTACCCCTCGGCCGATCATAATGAGCGTTTCCGGCTGTGGGCGTCAATAGCGAGTTGGAGGCCTCTTGGGCCTATCCAACCATGAAACGTAAGCTCAGCAGGATCTGTCGATTGCGCTCTGAAGTGTCGGCTGGCTGACGTCCTTCCAGATCATCCAGTGTGGATGGAGTGGCACCGCGCCAAATCTCGTATAAAGGCTGCAGGCCCGAATATTCTCAGGCGCGACGTTCACGCATACCCGCAGCGCTCCTTGCTGCACAAACCATTGCATGATCGCACTCATCAGCCCATCGGCGATTCCCTGCCCGCGCCATTCTTTCGCTACGTCAATCCACTCCAGTTCACCATCGCAACCAAAGCGCTTCGTACGATGTCCGGCAACAAGACCGACCACCACATCCCCATCGAGCGCCACAAACGCCACACGTTCTGCCAGCGCCTGCTGCGGGGAATGCTCACCGTTGAGATAGCCGCCGATGCGCGCCGCCCAGTAAGGCTCCGTTCCCCATGTCTGCGCTCGCAGTGCCGCCATCCCGGCGACGTCGTGCTCTCCTGCTGCTCGAATTGCGAAGGACATATCGGCAGCAAGAATAAAACGGCCGCGCGTTGCATACCTCACAGCGCGCGGCCTTGTTTTTCGTTCGGACTTTGCTTTACCGCATACCGCCGGCCGCCTGCAGCAGCGATCCGGTCACCCACCGCGCATCATCCGAGGCCAGGAATGCCACCACGGTCGCCACGTCATCTGGCTGTCCGATCCGGCCCAGGGGCGTGCTCTGGATCATGCTTTTCTCGAAATCGCTCCCCTCTATGCCCCCCGACTTGAAGCCTTCCGTCGCCACTGGCCCTGGATTCACCGAATTCACGCGGATCTTCTTTGGTCCGAGCTCCTTCGCCAAGACGCGAGTGATCGCATCGACGGCGCCCTTGGTGCCGCTGTAGACGGCGGACATGGGAGGGGTCTGCTCGCTCGCGACGGATCCGATGTTGATCACGCTCCCGCCCTCCGGGGGAAACAGTGCCACGCCAGCCTTGGTGGCCAGCAGCAGCCCTTTCACATTGGTGTCGAACATACGGTCGATCTCCTCTTCCACGATTCCCTCAAGCGGCACAAACGCGTATACGCCCGCATTGTTCACCAGGATGTCTACTTTGCCATAGGCCTTTTTGGTCTCGGCAAACAGCT
>DASZGZ010000023.1:0-7759 GCA_035938355.1 Acidobacteriaceae bacterium | reverse complement strand
GCGACCCACGGCATTCTTTCCTGGAATGTCTTCGGCGGATTCCAGATCGTTGCCTTCTTCATCTATCTCATCGCGGCCTACGCGGAGACCAACCGCGCCCCCTTCGACCTGGTCGAAGCCGAAAGCGAGCTGACTGGTGGCTATCACACCGAATACAGCTCCATGAAGTTTGCGATGTTCTTCATGGCCGAGTATGCCAACATGATCACCGTTGGCTGCGTAGCCACTTTGTTGTTCTTCGGCGGCTGGTCCAGCCCCTTTGGACACCTGCTGCCCGAGCCACACTCGATCTTTCTTCGAGCCGTGCTCCCGCTCTTCTGGTTCATCATCAAGGTCTTCTTCTTCGTATTTCTCTACATCTGGGTGCGCGGTACCACCCCGCGTTTTCGCTATGACCAGTTGATGGGCTTTGGCTGGAAGTTCCTTCTGCCGCTCTCCATCGCCAACATCATTGTCGCCGCCCTGATCTATGCACCACGGTAAGGGCGCCACGGTGATTTACTATGAAACTTCTGCGATCTGTCGTCCTCCCTGCTCGTGAATGGCTTTCGGCATGTATTTAGTCATCTTCTTCATCTTCGGAGCACTCTGTATCGCCGGCGCACTGAACCTGCTGCTGCAGCGGCACCCGATTAACAGTGCGCTGTCGCTGATCGTGGTCATGACGTCGCTGGCCGTGCTCTACCTGCTGCTCGGCGCGGAGTTCCTCGCCGCGGCGCAGATCATCGTCTACTCGGGCGCCGTTATGGTGCTCTTCACCTTCGTCATCATGCTGCTGAACGCGGGCGAAGAAGAGCGCACACGCGGCAGTCGCGCCGCCTACCTCGTCGGTTTTCCGGGCGTCGCCGCGCTGCTCGGGATCCTGACATACATCTTTCTCTCCGTTCGCGCGCCGCTCGGCAACGCGCAACTCGGCGGCGGGACTCTGGTCACCACCTCCGATCTCAGCCGTGTTCTTTTTCGCGACCTGCTGCTGCCCTTCGAAGTCACCTCGGTCCTCATCCTCGTCGCCATCCTCGGTGCCGTGGCGCTGGCGAGAAAGGACTCCTGAGATGTTTGTTCCCATCGCTTACTATCTCGTCCTCAGCGCGATCCTTTTCACGATCGGCGTTGCAGCCTTTCTTATCAAGCGCAACATCATTACTGTCTTCATGTCGATTGAGCTGATGCTCAACGCCGTCAATCTGACCTTCGTGGCCTTTGCCCATCAATGGCATCAGGTCAGCGGACAGATCTTCGTCTTCTTCGTCATGGTGGTGGCGGCGGCCGAAGCCGCTGTGGGGCTGGCTATCATCATCGCAATCTTCCGCGCCCGGAGCACGCTCAACGTGGACCAGGTGAACCTGATGAAACTATGAACGGCCTCCATCTCTGGCTTATCCCGATTCTGCCGCTCGTCGGCTTTCTGCTGAATGGTCTCCTCGGCCATCGCTTGCCGAAGGCGCTCGTCTCGACCAATGCGCTCCTCTTCACCGCGGCGCCGTTTTTGCTAGTCCTGCATGTCTACACCAGCTTCTCGGCGCTCTCGCTTCCCTACATTGAGCGGCACTCCGCCTGGATCGCCACCTCGGCCTTTCATGCAGACTTCGCCTTCGCGCTCGATCAGCTGACGCTGGTCATGCTGCTGATCGTGACTGGCGTAGGCTTCCTCATCCATGTCTACTCCGTCGGCTACATGGCACACGAAGAGGGATACTGGCGGTTCTTCGCCTATCTCAACCTCTTCATGTTCTTCATGCTCACGCTGGTGCTTGCTGAGAACTTCCTCCTCATGTTCGTTGGATGGGAGGGGGTCGGCCTCGCTTCGTACCTGCTGATCGGCTTCTACTTCAAAAAGCACTCCGCTGTCCGGGCAGGCATCAAGGCCTTCGTCGTCAACCGCATCGGCGACTTCGGCTTCCTGCTGGCCATGTTTCTGCTCATCATTCACTTTGGCACGCTCAGCTTCAGCGAAGTCACCAGCCAGATCGCACAGCATCCCGACTGGCATGGCGGAGTCCTGACCGCGATCGCGTTGCTGCTGGTGCTTGGCGCCACCGGCAAATCAGCGCAGATCCCGCTGTACATCTGGCTGCCCGACGCGATGGAAGGCCCGACTCCGGTCTCGGCCCTCATCCACGCAGCCACCATGGTGACCGCCGGCGTCTACATGGTTGTCCGCACGCATGCGCTGTTTGATCGCGCGCCTCTCGCTCTCACCGTTGTCGCTGTCATCGGGGCAGCCACTGCATTCTTCGCCGCCACTGTCGGCATCGTGCAGACGGACATCAAGCGCGTGCTCGCCTACTCCACCATCTCGCAGCTTGGTTACATGTTCCTGGCCTGCGGCGCCGCTGCCTATTCCGCCGCGATCTTCCACTTGCTCACGCACGCCTTCTTCAAGGCACTGCTCTTCCTTGCGGCCGGGTCGGTCATCCATGCAGTCGGTGGCGAGCAGGACATGCGCCTCATGGGCGGCCTGCGACGCTATATCCCGGTCACCTTCTGGACCATGACGATGGCCGTCTTCGCCATCTCCGGCTTCCCACCCTTTGCCGGATTCTTCTCCAAGGATGAAATCCTCGCCGAAGTCTTCCGCTCCCCGAACGGTGGCCCGCTGCTGTGGACCGTCGGGGTGGTCACGGCTGCGATCACCTCTTTCTACATGTTCCGCCTCTGGTACCTGACCTTCTTTGGCCGCCTTCGCCTGCCGAGCGAGGCCGCCGCTCCCCACGGCGCCCCGCCGGCGGCACTGGATGATCAGCTCGTTGCCACGGCCCACTCCATCGATGGCCACCCTGCGCAAGCACACGGTATTCACGAGAGTCCGTGGTCCATGCTGCTCCCGCTTGTGCTGCTTGCTTTCCTCTCCTTCACGGGAGGCTGGATCGGCATTCCTCACGCTCTGGGTGGCAGCGACCGTTTCGCACACTTCCTTGATCCGGTCACGCACGGCACCGGCGTGCCAGCATCGTTCGAACAGGTCTCGATCGCCATGCGCACCGGCGCCCCAATACCGACGACCGAGCCACCCACCAAGCCCGAAGATCCGCAGACGGAGCGCGTGCTCACCGGTTGTTCCGTGCTCGCGGCCCTGCTCGGCTGGCTACTTGCAGACACGCTCTATCGCCGCAAGCCGCAGCTTCCCGCCCGCATGGCCGCCAGCTCGCGCATGCTCTATGGATTGGTGCTCAATAAATACTGGATTGACGAGGTCTACGCCTTCCTCGTTGTTAAGCCAATACTGGTCATCTCCCGCTACATCCTCTGGGGTGGATTCGACCGCGGCGTCGTCGGCGGCGGCAACCGCGTGCTTGCCGGCGCAGCCCAGGGCGCGGGGTCGGTGCTGCGCCGCATTCAGTCCGGCAATATCCGCTCCTATGCGGGCTGGCTCGCCATAGGCGCTGCTGCCATTCTGCTGCTCTCCTTCTTCGGATTCGGAACGCACATCCATATGGGGGTCCGTTAGCCATGCCCTCCATCGATCACTCCGTCCTCACCTGGATTCTTCTTCTGCCCGCCTTCGGCGCGGTCGTCGCAGCGCTGTTGCCCAATCGCGGCAAGCTGGTGCAGAGCTGGGCGTTGCTCATCTCGCTCGCAACCTTCGGGCTCACGCTCCACCTGCCTTCGCATTTCGATTACAACCACAGCGGCTTCCAGTTCGAGATCAATCGGCTCTGGATCGTCTCGCCGCCCATTCGCTATCACCTCGGCATCGACGGCCTTTCGATGTGGCTGGTTGTGCTCACAGGCTTCCTTGCACCGATCGGCGTGCTCGCCTCCTGGCGCGCCATCGACACGCGAGTCAACGAGTTCTATTCCCTCTTCCTGCTGCAGCAGACCGCGATGTTCGGCGTCTTCCTCGCGCTTGACCTGATGGTCTATTACGCCTTCTGGGAGCTCACACTCGTGCCCATGGCAATCCTCATCGCCATGTTCGGACGCGACCCCGGGAGCCGCAATAGTTCGCGCGCTGCCATCAAGTTCTTCCTCTATACCTTCATTCCCTCAGCGCTCTTCCTGGTAGGCATCCTCGCGCTCTACGCCCGCACCGGCACCTTCGACTATGTCGAGCTGAAGGCCCTCCTCACCCAGAATCCCGGCCTCTTCACGCCGTCGGCCATGTGGGTGATCTCGCTATCTTTCCTTGTCGCCTTCGCCGTAAAGATCCCCGTCTTCCCCTTGCACGGCTGGCTCGGCGACGTCTTCAGCGAAGCGCCCAGTGCGATGGCGATGGTGGTCGCCGGCAAGCTCGGCCTTTATTCGCTCATCCGCTTCCACCTAGGCCTCTTCCCCTTCGAATCGCGCCGCGTCGCTCATTGGATGATCATGCTCGCCGTCCTCGGTATCCTCTACGGGGCGCTGGTTGCGCTTGCCCAGAACGACCTGAAACGCCTGCTCGCCTTCGGCACGATCTCGAGCCTGAGCTTCTGCACCCTCGGCATCTACACCTTCGCCATCAACGGTCTCGACGGCGCGGTCTTTCACGTCCTCAGCGAGTCCATCACTGGCGGCGCTCTCCTGGTGCTTCTGGGCCTCATGTACGAGCGTTACGGCACCTATGAGATCGAGCGCTACGGCGGACTCGCGGCCCGGACGCCGCGTCTGGCCACACTCTTCCTCGTCACCGTGCTTGCGCTTATCGGGCTGCCCCTGCTCAACGGCTTTGTCGGCGAGTTCCTCACCCTGTCGAGCGGCTTCGCCACGAGCCATCTCTGGGGTGCGCTCGGCACGATCGGCGTCATCCTCAGCGCCGCCTACATGTTGTGGACGATGCAGCGCGTCTTTTATGGCCCGGAGTCGCCGCTGGTCCATCGTCTGCCTGCACGCGATCTCGCAGCTCGCGAGCATCTCGCTCTCTGGCCGATGGCTATTCTCATGGTGATCATGGGCGTTTTCTCTCCCTACTGGATCCGCGCTATCGACCGCGGCGTGCACGCCCTCAGCGACGCGCCAGCCTCGACCCATCCGGCAACGGCCGCGCTCCTGCCCGGTCAACCGCACGACGGGGAGGCCCAATAGCATGCAGCTTACGCATATCCTTCCCGAAGTTATCCTCACCATCGCCGGCGTCCTCATAATGCTGGTCGATCCGCTCCTGCCGCGCACCGCGAGCCGCAAATCTGTCGGATGGTTCAGCGTACTGGCCATGCTGGCTGCATTCGCAGCCAGCGCCTGGCAGCTCCACCTCACGCCCGGCACCGCCTACTTCGGCGTCGTTCAGACCGATGCCTTCAGCGTCTTCTTTCATCTGCTGATCTGCGGTACCGTGCTCATCGCTCTGCTGGCTGCCATCGATTCTGTGCGTCCGGAGACCCGCGACATGGGCGAGTACTTCGCCCTCATCCTCTTCGGTACCGTCGGCATGCTGCTCATGACCTCGGCAGTCGAGTTGCTGCTCGTCTTCGTCGGCCTGGAGATCTCGTCCATCTCCACCTACATCCTCGCCGGCTTCCGCAGGCGCACCGGCAAAAGCCCCGAAGCTGCAATCAAGTATTTCCTGCTTGGTTCCTTCGCCACCGCATTCTTCCTCTATGGCATCGCGCTCACCTTCGGCGCTACAGGAACGACGCGCATCGCTGCCATCGCAGCGGCGCTCCCCCACACCACGACTCCGATCCTTGCCTGGACCGCCATCGCCCTCATCCTTGTCGGACTCGGCTTCAAGGTCTCCGCTGCACCCTTCCACGTCTGGACGCCCGACGTCTACGAGGGCGCTCCGTCGCCGGTCGTCGCGCTCATGTCTACAGCGCCCAAGGCCGCCGCTTTCGCCGTCCTGCTGCGCATCTTCTACGGCGCCTACCCCTCGATCCAGCAGCACTGGTGGGGGCTCTTCTGGGTCCTCGCCGTTGTCTCCATGACGGTTGGCAACCTCGCGGCGCTGCGCCAGCAGAGCGTCAAACGCATGCTCGCCTACTCCTCCATCGCGCACGCCGGCTATCTGCTCGTCGCCTTCACCAGCTTCTCTCCGCAAGGCGTCGCCGCCGCCAGCTTCTACGTCTTGTGCTATGTCGCGATGAACGTCGGCATCTTCGCCGTCGTCAGCCACGTCGGCGGTTACGATGACCATCTCTGGTCCATCACCGACTACCGCGGTCTCGGCTACCGCTCGCCTGTATTGGCCGGCGCGATGGCTTTCTTTCTGCTCTCGCTCATCGGCATTCCCTTCACCGGCGGCTTCTTCGCCAAGTTCTACGTCTTCTCCGCCGCGCTCCAGCAGCGAATGTTCGGGCTCGCCATCATCGGCCTTATCAACAGCGGCATCGCCGCTTTCTATTACCTGCGCCTGCTCACCGCGCTCTACAGCAAGCCCGCTGATGGCTCGCCGGTCCTCGCAGTGCCGCGCATGTCCCTCACGCTCGGCTTCGCCATCCTGCTGGCCGCATCGGCAACGCTGCTGCTTGGCATCGTGCCGCGCAGTTCTCTCGACCTCGCCCAGCGAGGCGCTTCGACTTTCTTCACCGGTGCCGCGCCCGCGCAGCCGGTTGCATCCGCATCGCCGGCCTTGAAGAGCGACCAGCCTTGAAGCGTTAGGAGCTTTCGCTCACTCGCTCTTCAAACGCAGGTCGCGCCGTTCGAAGATCTGCACCGCGGCTTCAAAGATCGCTCCGCTCAATACCAGCGTCTCCAGGCATCCTGCACCAAAGACTAACTGCACATGCTCCGTCGTCGGTCCGCTCAGCAGGATCTGCAGTAGACGCGTCTGCGCGATCTGCCAGCCCGGCGGCAACAGCAACGGCACACTGAGCACCACCAGGCTCACGACACCCGCGATCACCCCCGGCAGCGTCAGCGATGCCATCACGGCCAGCGATGCCGTCGTCAGGCTCAGCAGGAGCAGCGCGCCGAGCGTCTGCCACAGCACGAACGGAGGCGGGCCCAACAGCGGCCCCGTCAGCGCCAAGTCCAGCACGTAGAGCACGAGCGGCAGAAAGGCCGCCAGCCACAGCGCCCCAAGATACTGACGCCGGCTTACCGCACGGGACAGCACCAGCACAATGCGACGCGACCGCTGCTCATTGCCCAGCAGTGCGCCGCCGGCAAACGCCACCAGCGCCAGCCCGTAGATCGATTGCTGTTCCAGTGCAGCCTCGACATCCTCTGGCGCAGGATGCAGCCCGCCAACCAGGAGAATCGCAGCCATGCCCCACGGCCACAACACCAGCAGCAGCCATAGCCAGCGATTTGCCCACAGCAGTTGCCACGCGATCCGAAGGCTCCTCATCGAGGCGCGGCCTCGTCGCTCTTCGCACCCTTCCTGGTCCATTCCAGAAACAGGGCAGTCAGATCGCCGCGTACCGGCGTCACGCTTATCAACTCAGCTCCCCGTGCCCACGCGTTCTCCAGAAAATCTCTGCTCTCGCCCGAACGGACTCGCCAAACACCTGACGTGTTCGCCTCGCCCCATCGCGTTAAAAAGCCTGCATCCGGCACAAAATTGCTCAGCGCGACTTCAACCTCATCCGCCGAGCCCAGCAGTTCGTCCAGGCGGCCATAGCGCACAAGTGCCCCTTCGTTGAGGAACGCAACGCGATCCCTCACCAGCGCCACCTCGCTGAGTTGATGGGAGCTGAGCAGAATCGCAGCACCCCCGGCGCGCAGTTCCTTGAGCAGAGTGCGCACGTCGAGGACTCCCAGCGGATCCAGCGCCGAAGCAGGCTCGTCCAGTATGAGCACTCGGGGTGAGTGCACCAGTGCCTGCGCCAGTGCCAGCCGTTGCTGCATCCCACGGGAGAAGCGCCGCACATCCCGCTTCCACTCCGTCAGGCCAACACGTGTC
>DASZGZ010000022.1:0-5347 GCA_035938355.1 Acidobacteriaceae bacterium | reverse complement strand
GATCCGGGTGACGAGATCGTAGATGCCGCGCGGCCAGATCTCCAGCCCAGCCTCGGTCAACGGACCTTCAGTCGGCATGACTGCACGAAAGCGAGTGAATGGATCACGGCCGGTTGCAGGGTCCGCTTCGATCTCCGTTCCGCTGAATCCGCCGCCTCCGGCGCATTGTGCCGCCCCGGCGTCTGAGACGATGCGCCGGTTGTAGTAGTGGAAACCCACCCAGTCGAGTGGCGCCAGCATGATCTTTTCATCGCCGGGCTGAAAACCCATGAGCTTGTACGGCAGTTCCCCCACGAAAGCTTTGGGATAGCGACCGTGCATGGCTGCTTCAAGAAAGAACACATTGTTCATTGCGTGATAGCGGGCGGCGGCTGCGCGGTCGGCTTCCGAATCCGTCTTCGGATAAGCGGGAGCCATGCCATAGGCGCTGCCGACGGTCGCCTTGGAAGATGCCGCCTTGATCGAACGAAGGGCTTCTGCCTGTGCCAGGCTGACCGTGTGCGCTGCTTTCAAGAAGTCGCCGAAGTTCGCACGCCCCGGAGGAAATGCGCCTACGCCGTATCCCATGTAGGTGAAGGACCACGGCATGTTAAAGGGCGCCCATACCGTGATGCGGTCTCCCAGATGTTTTGCAAGAATGCCCGCGTATTCGGCGTAATAGCCGGAAAGGTCGCGATTCGGCCATCCACCGCGATCTTCAAGCGCCTGCGGCAAATCCCAGTGGTAGATAGTGCAGAAGGGCCGGATGTTGGCTTCAAGAAGTGCATCTGCCAGACGACTGTAGTGGTCCAGCCCGTTGGTATTCGGTGCACCAACGCCGGTGGGCTGGATGCGCGGCCATGAGATGGAGAAGCGATAGCTGTTCTGATGAAGCTGCTTCAGGATGGCGATATCTTCGCGATAGCGGTTGTATTCATCGCAGGACACATCGGCCGTTGTGCCGCCTTTCACCTTGCCGACGGTGTGCGTGCAGCGGTCCCAGATGGACTCGCCTTTGCCATCTTCATTCCATGCGCCCTCCACCTGGAATGCAGCAGTCGCCATCCCCCAGAGGAAGCTGTCGGGAAATTGCGCGTGCGCAATTTCATCCTGAGCGATCGCGCCAGGCACTTCCTGTGGAGACTGGCTTGGCGTTGTCGCAAGAGCGTTGGGAGGTAGGCCGGCAACAGCAGCGGCCTTGAGGGAATCGGCGAGAAACTGGCGACGGTCCATGCGCTTGAGCCTCCGAGGAGAGCAAGGTAGCAAGGCGTCCAATTGGAGTCAATCGTTTGTTTAAGCTATTTGGACGAAATGGAAAAGTTGGTGGCGCTCACTCCGGTGCGCTTTGTCAGCTCATCTTCAGGTGACGAGAAGAGCCATAACAACAGCAATGTGAAGAGCGCGCCGCCTACGGCAAACTTCAGCATTACCGGCGCGCCTGAGGGCGAGAAGAAGCCCTCGATCACGCCCGCGATCACCAGCATGGGAATAATGCCAGCGACCAGCCTCACCGCCTCGCGCCCCGCAAGCGCAATGGAATTGCGGCGGCTGTAAGGGCCGGGGAAGAGCATGCCGCTGGCCAGCCGCAATCCTGCGCCGCCGGCGATGAAGATGGCCGGCAACTCGAGCGATCCATGCGGACAGACAAAGCTCCATAGATCGCGGGACATGTGCGCCTGCTGACATGCTGTTGCGATGACACCCATCAGAAGGCCATTGAAGAAGATGAGCCATACGGTGCCGAGGCCCGCCGTGATGCCGGCTGCAAACGTGAGGAAGGTGACGGTCAAGTTGTTGGTCATGATGCGGCTGCTCTCCTGCGGCTTCATGCCGACGATGGAGTGCGTCCACATCTGATGGTGGCGGATGGTTTCCACCATGTACGGGCCAAGGAAGGCTTCCATAAAGCCGCGCCGCGTGGCAGTAAGGATGGCGCCCAATAGCAGACCGAACGCGAAGAGCGCGATGGCTCTCAGCGTGTAGGGAAGCAGGCGGCGAAAGTCGCGGGGATATTCCTTACGAAGGAATCTGAGAACGTCGAGATAGCTCCGTCTGGGCGTCGAGTAGATGATATTGTGTGTTCGGCCCAGCAGCTGGTTCAGCATGTGCGCGGTAGACCGCGCCGTTCCGTCCTGGCGCACAACGGAGAGATCATTCGCGACTTGCCGGTACAGCAGCGCGAGCTCACGCAGCTCATCTCGGCCGACTCTGCGCCCGCCGCGGCGCTGGTACTCGGCCGCCAACACCGACAGCCGATCCCAATAAGGGCGGCGCTTTTCTATCCACTGATTCGAGATCATGAAAATTGGTGATCAGGTTAAAACATTTCGGTAATACTGTGACCTGCTGAGATTCTCCGGACGCGGCTTTTCCCGTCAAGAAAAGCAACAAAAGCGGATTGTACGATGGAAGCCAATACCGAAAATGCTTTTTAGCATCGAAACGCCGGAACTTGTGGCGCTTGAGTTTCCGCTTGCCGGAATCGGCAGCCGCTTCCTTGCCATCCTGATCGATTACCTGCTTCAGGCAGCCGCCTTCCTGGCCTTGATACTCGTGATGTTAGTTTTTCTGCCCAGCATGCAGAAGTTTGAGTCGGCAGGCTCCAAGTGGGTCGTGGCCATGCTGATCCTCATCCCGTTTCTGCTGCAATGGGGCTATTTCGCCTTGTTCGAAGGCCTGTGGAACGGGCAGACACCAGGAAAGCGCGTGGCAAAGATCCGTGTGATTCAGCAAAGTGGCCGCGCCATCACGATGTTCGAGTCCTTGTCGCGAAACCTCGTTCGCGCCATCGATTTCCTTCCCGGCTTTTACGCCGCAGGCGCCATCAGCATTTTTGTTACGTCGCGCAATCAACGGCTCGGCGATCTGGTGGCAGGCACACTTGTCATTCACGAAGCGAAAACGCGTGATCAGCCGTCTGTGGGCAATACTCGCTTGTTTACCGAGATCGCGCAGCAAGCGCCCGTGGCTCCACGCGCGAGCACGATTCCCGCGGATGCGTTGATCCGTTTGAATAACGCAGATCTGCACGCAATCGAAACCTTTCTCGAGCGACGGCTCGACATGACGCTTGAAGTACGGCAGTCGCTTGCCGCACGCCTGGCTGCTGCGACTGCGGTCCGGATGAATGTGCCACTGCCGAGCAACACGCATCCCGAGACCTTTCTTGAAGAGGTCGCGTACGGTATGCGTTCGCAGGGTAGGTTGCGCTGACGATCTAGAGTTTGTAACCGCCGCCATCGATCTGGCGCTGCGCCACGACGCGGCTCAGTGCGATCGTATCTTCAGGAGTGTTCTTCAAGAGCCGCCGCAGGATGGCCAGCTGGGTGCGCAGCATGTCCCCTGCCGCCACTGCGGCTAGCACGCGCCGCGAGGCCTTCTCGACAACCGCCAGTGCATCCGCTGCGAAGAGCTTCACCATCGCGTGCACCGTCCTCGACTGCGGCTGCGTGCCCAGCTTGCGCGCACGCAGCAGGGCGGACTCCAGCGCGAAGACCTGCATCGTCATGTCAGCAAGGTCGCCCATGATCTCCTGCTGGTCCTGCAGCGTCTGCATGTACTTCTGGGTCGCCGAGCCGGAGCAAAAGAGAGCGACTTTCTTTAGATTGGCGAGCAGGGCAGCTTCCGCTGCGAGCGGATCATCGGTGTCGTCACCGCCGTCAAACGAAGGTGGCTCCATGACCTCTGCCATGAGCTTCTTGATCGCACCCAGCAACGGCAGTTGTCCGCTTGAGGCGCGCTTCATCAGCCAGCCGGAGATGATGAGCCGGTTGATTTCATTTGTGCCTTCAAATATGCGATTGATGCGCGAGTCGCGATAGGCACGCTCTGCCGGGTATTCTTCCACGTAACCGTAGCCACCATAAATCTGCAGCGTGTGATCGACCACCATGTCCAGCATCTCCGATCCCCACACTTTGAGGATGGAGCACTCCACCGCATATTCCTCGATCTTCTTCTGGATCTCACGCGCGTTTGCAGCGTTTTCGCCTTCGAGTGAGGCCAGCGCCGCATCGATCATGCCGATAGTGCGATAGGCCATGCTCTCGGCTACAAAGATGCCAGTCGCGCTTTCGGCAAGCTTCTGCTGAATCAGGCCGAATTCGCTGATGGTTTTGCCGAAGGCTTTGCGCTCCTTCGCATAGCGCACCGCGTTCGCCAGCGAGTTCTTTGCGCCGCCGATGGCGCTTGCTCCCAGCTTGAAGCGGCCGATGTTGAGGATGTTGAAGGCGATGTGGTGACCCTTGCCGAGTTCGCCCAGCAAGTTGCCGACGGGAACTTTGCAGTCAGTAAGGATGAGCGGGCAGGTCGACGATCCACGGATACCCAGTTTGTGTTCCTCGGCGCCCACGGCAAAGCCCGGTGTATTGCGTTCGATAAGGAATGCCGTGAACTTCTCACCATCGACCTTGGCAAAAACGGTGTACACGTCGGCGAAGCCGCCGTTGGTGATCCACATCTTCTCGCCGTTGAGGATGTAATACTGCCCATCGGGCGAGAGCACGGCACGCGTCCGCAGGCTCATCGCATCGGAGCCGGAAGATGCCTCGGAGAGCGCATACGCGCCTATCCATTCGCCCGTGACGAGCTTCGGAAGATACTTCTGCTTCTGTTCCGGCGTACCGTACCAGATGATGGGGAGCATGCCGATGCCCACGTGGGCGCTGAAGGTGGTGGCGAAGCTGCCAAGCACGGAGAGCTTTTCTCCTATGATCGCCGACGTGACCTTATCCATGGCCAGGCCGCCGTACTCTTCCGGCGTGTCGGTGGCCATCAGGCCAAGCTCGCCCGCCTTGGAGAGCAACGCGCGTGTCAGCTTGTAATCCTTCGCTTCGATTGCGTCTGCAGCCGGAAGAATTTCCTTCTGCGCAAAGTTGGCGGCGGTCTCGGCGATCTGCCGCTGTTCGTCGTTGAAATCTTCCGGCGTGAAGACCTCCTGCGGAGTACGCTCTTCGAGCAGAAAGCTGCCACCCGCAGCCGCTTTCACCGTCGTTTTCGGATGTGTCGCCAGCTCTGCCATCAATTCGCTCCAGTCGTCACGCTTCAGTTGAGGTTCTCGAAGATCCCTGCCGCGCCCATACCGCCGCCCACGCACATCGTCACCAGCCCGTATCGAACCTTGCGGCGCTGCATCTCGTGGAGCAGCGTAGCGGTGAGCTTGGCACCGGTGCAGCCCAGTGGATGGCCCAGGGCGATCGCTCCGCCGTTCACGTTGACTTTGTCGGAGTCCAGCCCGAGCTGGCGGATGACCGCGAGCGCCTGCGCGGCGAATGCCTCGTTCAGCTCTACCAGACCAATGTCCTCAAGCCTCAGCCCGGCAATCTTCAGCGCCTTCGGCACTGCATGCACCGGACCGATGCCCATGACG
>DASZGZ010000021.1:0-2829 GCA_035938355.1 Acidobacteriaceae bacterium | reverse complement strand
CCTTCGCGTCCTGCGCGGCCTTGTCGAAGGCGGCCTGATCGGCTCCGGGCACCTTCGCGTTGGTGGTCAGCTTGATCTTCGTGATAGTCGGCTTGTCATCTTTCTTCTCAAAGGTGACAGCCGCCGTGGTTTCGAGTGACTCAGGCTTCAGGTTGGCCCCCGTCAATTGCGCGCTCAGCGCCATGGTGAAACACCCGGCGTGGGCGGCGGCGATCAGTTCCTCGGGATTGGTGCCTATGCCGCTCTCAAATCGCGTGCTGAAGGAGTACTGCGCGTCCTTCAGTACACCGCTATCGGTCGAGATCCGGCCCTTCCCGTCTTTCAATCCGCCCTGCCACACCGCTGTTGCTTTCCGGTCCATACATGCTCCTTCGTGAAATTGTCATCTGTGATTCTGCCTGACGGTACATTTTATGAGATGCGCATCGATTGCAGATGAATCGGTCGCCGGGAATGGGATAGGCTGACCGTCATGTCACCGAACATCGCAGCTGACAAGCACTCTGCCGGCGCGCAGCGCGATCGCGCGGCCGAGCACACTTGCCTCTGGTGTCCCACCTGTGCAGCACGGCTGGAGAGCAGCCGGTGCAAGCTGGTCTGCCGGCGCTGCGGATATTACATGAGCTGCGCGGACTACTACTAAGTACCGCTGCGGCAGGCGTATGCTTTCCCTGCGGCCGCGCTTCTCCGAAGCTGCGCGCAAAACCCTGCATGGCGAAGCGTCGCACATCCCGAGTCACATTCTGGACCGGCATACTCTGTGGTGCAGCGGCAGCGTGCGTCGCGACGCGGTTGCTGAGACCGGGACCACCGCGACTTGGCCTGATTCGCGGAGCCTTAAGTGACGGCCTCCTGAGTCGTCGAAAAGGGCCTGGAAAAGCGGAGGTGCTTCGCCTTCCGCTCCGGCGCGATGCCGGCAGCGGCGATGCCTCCGGCAGGCGTGAGCATCCAGGGTTCGAGAGAAGCTGAGTCCCGCCAGGCGAGTGCTGCGGCAGAGGTGCAGAAGACGCCGTCCCCGGCCCACACCTGGAGTTTGACCGCCTTGCGGGCTCGCGCCCACTTTATCGATATCTCGCTTACAATTGCCGTGCCTTATGTTCGACGTTCCCACACGCCGGTAATCGTCACACTGCACCACTTTGCATAAAGGAGATCGTCTTGCGCATCGTCCATTGCCTCGCCTCGAGCGCCGCGTTCGCATTTGCAGCGTTCACCCCTGTACTGCTTCACGCACAGCTCTTTGAGATGAACCACGGACATCATGCCGGGTTAAATCTCAGCGCTCAGGAAGAGGCCACCATCGAGCGGCTGGAAAGTCTGGACGTTCTGCCGGGCGGCCAGTGGCGCTACCACGAGGGCGACGTGCCGCACGGTGAACAGCCGTCACTCGACGACAGCAGCTGGAAGCAGGTGGATGCACACCGCGATCGTCACAACCGGCTGACGGCCCCAAAAGACGCGGTGTGGTTTCGCCGCGAGATCGAAGTGCCGCAGACCTTGAATGGCTACGATCTGAGCGGCGCACGCGTCTGGTTCCGCTTCCGCGCCAACGCCAATGGTCCGGTGCCGGAGATCATCTACTTCAATGGCCGGCGCGTTGCATTGGGCGATGACCTCGAGCCGATCGTGCTCTTCGACGATGCCAAACCTGGCGACAAGGTACTGGTGGCAGTGAAGCTGCTTCCGACGGTAGATGAGAAGCGGATCGCAGGCGTCGACCTGAGCCTGGAGTTCGCGACCAATCGTCCTAACCCCGCTGACCTGCTTACCGAGTTTGAGACCGCGGCGTTGCTGATTCCGTCGCTGTCAAAGGATGTCACCGCCGACCGGGCGACCCTTGCCAAGGCGATAGGGGACGTGAATGTGCCGGCGCTCGACAAGAAGGACCAGGAGAAGTTCGATGCTTCGCTGAAAACAGCCCAGCAGTCGCTCCAGCCGCTGAAGCCGACCCTGCAGCAGGCGGACATGCACCTGACCGGCAACTCGCATATCGATGCCGCGTGGCTGTGGCCCTGGACCGAGACTGTGGATGTGGTGAAGCGCACCTTCGGGACGGCAGCGCAGTTGATGAATGAGTATCCGACGTACACCTACACGCAGTCTGCGGCGCAGTACAACCAGTGGATTGCGGATAAGTATCCCGAGCTGAACGATGAAATCAAGAAACGCATTCAGGAAGGCCGGTGGGAGATTGTCGGTGGCATGTGGCTGGAGCCGGATCTGAACATGCCGGATGGCGAATCGCTGGTGCGGCAGATCCTCGTTGGACAGGCGACCTTCCAGAAGCTCTACGGCGTCACAACGCGCATCGGCTGGAATCCGGACTCCTTTGGCTACAACTGGCAACTCCCGCAGATCTACAAGCGCTCCGGCATCGACTACTTTGTGACGCAGAAGATGACCTGGAACGACACCAACCAGTTGCCGCTGAAGCTGTTCTGGTGGGAGTCGCCGGACGGCAGCAAGGTGCTCACATACTTTCCGCACGATTATGCCAACACGGATCTGAGTCCGGTGCGGCTGGCTCAGAACACGGTGGAAGCGCGCAATCGCGCACCCGGCATGGACGAGGTGATGGATCTCTACGGTGTGGGCGATCACGGTGGCGGCCCCACGCGCGCCATGCTGGACCAGGGACTGCACTGGATGCAGTCGGACAAGGTGGTGCCGCGTTCCGAATTCGGGACGGCGCAGCCATACTTCTCGACGGTGGAGAAGGAACTTACTCCCGACTCACCTACCTGGAACTACGAGACGCTGGCCAAGGGAGACACCAAACTCCCGACACCGAGCGCCGGGCAGATCAGCATTCCTACATGGAAGGATGAG
>DASZGZ010000020.1:0-7761 GCA_035938355.1 Acidobacteriaceae bacterium | reverse complement strand
GGCAGATTCATTGGCTAGATTGTTTGCAACCAAGCCCCTCTCGCTGTTGCTTGAGGAGGCGCACGAAGAGGGCGAGCACACACTGAAACGCTCGCTCGGCCCGGTCAACCTGATCACGCTGGGGATTGGCGCGGTGATCGGCGCGGGCATCTTTGTGCTGACCGGCCAGGCCGCGGCGCGGCACGCTGGGCCGGCCATCGCGCTCAGCTTTGTCCTGGCGGGCATCACCTGCGCGTTTGCAGGATTGTGCTACGCGGAATTCGCTTCGATCATCCCCATCGCTGGCTCCGCCTATACCTATGGATACGCGACGCTGGGCGAGTTCGTGGCCTGGATCATCGGCTGGGACCTGTGTCTGGAGTATGCCTTCGGCGCGGCCACGGTCGCGTCCGGCTGGTCGGGCTACTTCGTCTCGCTCCTGGAGCAGTTGCACATCTACCTGTCGCCGGGGGTGGCGCGCTTTACCACAACGGCCGGCACGGTGCTCTACAACCTGGACGGCAAATGGATGACGAAAGCGGCGATTTCGATGGTGGTGCCGCTAGGCACTGACCTGTCGAAGTTGCCGCATGTGACCGGCGTCTTCAACCTGGTGGCATTCGTGATCATCCTGATCGTCACGGCGATCCTTGTGATCGGCATTCAGGAGTCGGCGAACTTCAACACGCTGATCGTGTTCGTGAAGCTCACCTGCGTCTTTATCTTCCTGGTGCTGGGGATCAACTTCCTCTTCCATCACCCGGATCTGACGAAGCTGAACTGGCACCCGTTCATTCCGCCCAAGGATGAGGCCGGGAACTTCGGCATCAACGGCATCGCGGCGGGAGCGGCGTCGGTGTTCTTCGCGTACATCGGATTCGACGCGGTGTCGACGGCGGCGCAGGAGGCGAAGAACCCGCAACGCGATATGCCGATCGGCATCCTCGGCTCGCTGGTGATCTGCACCATCCTGTACATCATGGTCTCGCTGACGCTGACCGGCCTGGTGAGCTACAAGGCGCTGGACGTAGGCGACCCGGTGGCGGTGGGCATCGATGTCACAGGCGTGGCGTGGGGCAGTCTGTTGGTAAAGGTGGGCGCGGTCTTCGGGCTCGCGACGGTGATGCTGGTGATGCTGCTGGGCCAGTCGCGCGTCTTCTTCTCGATGTCGCGCGATGGCCTGCTGCCGAAGTGGGCAAGCGATATTCATCCCAAGTTCCGTACGCCGTGGATCTCGAACATGGTGGTGGGATCGATTGTGGCCTTTCTGCCGGCGCTGCTGCCCATCGACCGGCTCTCCGAACTTGTGAACATGGGGACGCTGCTGGCCTTCAGCATTGTGAGTGCGGGGGTGTGGATCCTGCGACGACGGCATCCAGACCTGCCACGGCCCTTCAAGACGCCGTTGGTGCCGCTGGTGCCGATCCTGGGGATCATCAGCGCGTTCTACCTGATGTTCTCGCTGCCGCTGCTGACCTGGATCGTGGTGGGCATCTGGCTGGTGGTGGGACTGGCGATCTACTTCACCTATTCCACCAAGCACAGCAAGGTACAGGCGCTGCCCGCGAAGGAGACGACCGGGCGATAGACGGGAAAACGATGCGACCGGAAGACGGCCTGCCAGCGATGGCGGGCCGTTCTGCTAGAGCGAGGCCCTCAGACGGCGGCGCACCTGCTCGGTGGTGAGGCCGAAGATGAGATGGGTGAGCAGTTCGCTGAGCTGTTCATGCTCGGACTGATACTGCGGTTGCTCGGTCAGAGCGAGCGCGGGGAGAGCCGATTCATGGGTGGCGCCGAGCAGCATCACCGCGAAGGCTCCGCCTCCGGCCGCGGTTACGGGCGGCCAGTATTCCGCGACGAGGCCGTAGAGGGCGCCGATACCTGCGCTGAAGGCAAAGTGCACCGCTCTCTCGATAAGTTTCTCCTGCCGCGGAGAAAGAGGCTGCTCGATGATGCGCTCTACCAGCAGGACAGTAGGCGATGCCTGACCGAGCACGCGCGGAGGATAGAGGACCTCGGCAGCCGCCTTGACGATGCCTCCCGCAAGGCCGCCAAGCGCGCCTGCGAAGAGAGCTTTCCCGGGCGAGGGCCGTCGCAACTTGCGGAGTGAGATAAGCATAAGTAAGAGATGCAGGAAAGGCCTGTTTCGAGAAAATCTATACAGAAGTAACGTGTTTTCCCGAATCGACCCAGAAGTCCCGGAAGTGTCACGGGGGAGCTGCAGGCTATTGGAGACAGTGTTGCATGGTTCCGGCTACACTCTCAACGTCGAACCGGCACTCTGCGCTATCCCCCGACGGGGGAGGAGGGCTGGTGCGAAGGTGGAACCGCGGCCCGCTGGCGCAGGGGCAGCGGATCGGGAGAAGCGCCCAAAAAAATAGTTCCGCCCCGGTCTGTACGCCAGCAGTCGAAACCGCATCGCACGATTGCAAGGCGGACGTAGCCGCATGCGTCTCTTGAGGACGCTCAAAGTTTTCGGCAGTTCTCGTCAGGGACCCGTTCGGTCCGCATTGAATCCGTCGGGCGGCCGCCATCCGGTGGTCGCAACAGAACGGAACCAACTGTTGCACGAACCATTTTCAGGATGGCTATGTCTTCAAATCGTCTTCTCTCCCGGCTCTGCGTCCTCGCGTCTGTTCTGACGCTCGGTTTCACCGCAAATGGACAGACCGCAGCGCTGTCGGCTCCGCGGGTCGTGGGCCCGGTGAACGAGTCGCGGCTGGCGCCGCTCACCAACAATACGATTGCGCTGGCGCAGGGACGCTTTGATCGCGGCCGGGTGGCGGACGGCACGCCGACCGGGCACATGCTGATGGCGCTCAGGCGCAGCGACGCGCAGCAAAAGGCGCTGGACGCACTGCTGGGGGCGCAGAAGGACCCGAAGAGCCCGAGCTATCACAAATGGCTGACGCCGGAGCAGTTTGGCGCGCAGTTTGGTGTTGCCGATGCGGATGTGCAGGCGGTGACCTCATATCTGGCAGCGCAGGGCTTCGTGGTGGGGCGCGTCTTCAAGAACAAGATGGCGATCGAGTTTTCCGGTACGACAGGCCAGGTTCGCTCGGCTTTTCGCACGGAGATCCACAGCTTCTCTGTGAACGGACAAACCTTCCACGCCAATGTGAGCGCGCCGCAGGTTCCGGCCGCCCTGGCGCCGGTGGTGAAGGGTATCACGCTGACCAATTACAGGCCACCAGCGGCGCCAGTGGCGCAGAAGCTGGTGCTGGACCGCAAGACGGGCGTTTCCCATCCGCTCTATGCCGATCCGATCAATAACTTAGAAGCGGTGTCGCCGGGCGACCTGGCGACGATCTATGACATTCCCACGACGGCGACGGGCAGCGGCGTGACGGTGGGCGTGATCAGCGATTCCAACATCAATCTCGCGATCCCGGCGAATTACCGCACGCTCTTCGGCCTGGCAGCCGCGGCGCCGACGGTGGTGGTGGACGGCATGGATCCGGGAATCAACGGCGATGCGAACCTGACCTACGGGGAGATCGAATTGCTGGCGGCGACGGCGCCGCTGGCGCAGGTGAACCTGTACACCGCGGCGGACACCGATCTCGACACGGGTGTGAACTTTGCAATCATCCGCGCGATCCAGGACAACGAAGCGCAGGTGCTGGTCTTTGGCTTTGAGGGCTGCGAGGCCAACCTGGGCCCGATCACGAATTTTCTCTTCGCGCAGGCGTGGCAGCAGGCCGCCGCGCAGGGCATCTCGGTGATTGTGGGCGCCGGCACCGGCGGTGCCGCGGAGTGCGATGCCGCCCTGAACGGCGCGACGCCACCAGCCGCGGCGACACACGGTCTGGCGGTGAACGGCTATGCCTCGACGCCCTATGACACGGCGGTCGGCGCGAGCGATTTCTCCTATGGAACGACCGGCCAGGCGTCTTTCTGGACGACCAACGGCGGAACTGCAGGCTTTACCTCCGCGAAGGGATATATACCGGAACAGCCCTTCAACTCCAGCAATCAGGCAACGAATCTGAATCCGTTCACCCCGACGGTGGCACAGGCGACCGGTGGCGGCGTGAGCACGGTGGGGCTGACGGCCGATGACCTGGTGACACAGTCGCCTTATCCGCAGCCGTCTTATCAGGCGGCGGTGGCGGGGGGGATTTCGACGACGGCACGAGTGGTTCCCGATGTTTCGTTCTTCGGCGGGAACTTCAACGGCACCAACAGCAACAATGGCAGCACCTACATACTCTGCATCGATCCCGCGGACTGCGTGGACGGCACCCCGGATTCGCTGCAGTACACGCCGGGGAACGACTCTCTGCTTGCGGCTTCGGCCTTCGGCGGCGTTGCGGCTCTGGTGGTGCAGGCTCATGGTCCGCAGGGCAATCTCAATGACGGGCTCTACGCGACTGCTGCCGCTACGCCGGGTGCATTCCATGACATCACGGTGGGCACCAACCAGGTTGCGTGCACGGCGGGCACTGGCTGCGCGGGCGGCGTCACCTCGGGCTACAACGCGACCGCGGGATATGACGCGGCCTCCGGCCTGGGCAGTGTGGATGTCGCGAATCTGATCACGGGATGGAAGACCGGCAATGGCTCGGGCGCCCCAACGACCACGCTCACGTTCACGAAGTTAGGAGCTCCCATTACCTCATTTGCCCACGACGATCCCTTTGTGGTGCTGAATGTGGCGGTGACGGGTGGCGCGGGCACGCCGACGGGAATCGTCGCGATTACGAGCTCGGCAACCGGCCGCGCGAACCAGGCGGTGGCCAGCGTCACGCTGGACAACACAGGTCAGGGCACGTATCCGGGCATCGCAGGCCTGCTGCCGGGTGGAAGGTATCCGGTCTCCGGGCGGTATGCCGGGGATGCGAATTATGCAGCCACGGTGGCGCAGTCTGCGCCGATCACGGTCAGCTCGGTCCCGGGCAAGCTGGCGATGGTGACCACCGACCAGTCCAACAATCCGCTGCCGGTCTTCAACGGCCAGACGGTGCCCTACGGAACGAATGTGCACTTCACTTTCCAGGTTTCGGACGCGACCGATCCTAACGATCCGGCGTCGGCGACCGGCGCCGTCACGCTGACCGACAGCGGTGTGCGTGTAGCGACTCTGCCGCTGGATTCGGAAGGGTTTGCCAGCTTCAGCAGCTCGACGGTGGGAGCGGGCGCACACGTTTTTGGCGCGACCTACAGCGGAGACTCGACCTTCAGCGCTGCAAACCTGACCGGCCCAGGTCCCTCGGTGAATATTTCGGGCGTGGCTACGACGACCACGCTGGTTTTGACCGATGCAAATCCGTCGGTCGCCAACAGCATGGTGACGCTGGTAGCGACGGTGACACCGAATCAGGTCTGTGCGCCGCTTGTCCCCTGTCCTACGGGAATGGCGCCGGGCGGGAAGGTGCGGTTCAAGAGCGTCCAGACCGGTGGGAAGGGGAGCACGGTTCTGGGAACAGTGACGCTGGCCCAGGGTGTGAACACGGGATCTGCCCCGTCGAATACCGCTGTGCTGACACTTCCGCGAAACACCTTCGCCTTGAACGGCACCTATACGATCACGGCTACGTACCTGCCAGATATCACCACCAACTATCTGACGTCCTCCGGTTCTGCGGCGGTTGCGGTCGGTGCGGGAACGGGTGCCGTGAGCACGGTCACCTCGATCGCGACGACTCCGGCGGGCGCCACTGACTTTGTCGACACGTCGAGCGTTACCCTCGTCGCGTCGGTGAGCAATACGGTGGCTCGTCGTGCGACGCCAACCGGCAATGTCACGTTCTTCTCGAACGGCGCAGCGCTGGGTGGTGTGGCGCTCGATGCGGCGGGTATAGCGGGGTTTGTGGTGCCGCAGACGAACGGCAAGATGCAGTTGCCTCTGGGTCAGAGCAACATCGTGGCCCAGTATTTCGGCGACGCGACGCACGCACCGTCGAGCGTGAACTACGTCATCCACGTGTATGACGCAACATCCACGCCGGACTTCGCAATGCAGAGTGCTACGACCTTCCAGACCATCTCGGCTGGGAACCGGGCGGCGCATTTCACGCTGCAGTTCACATCGATGAACGACCTGGCAGCGCTGGGGATACCGATCACGCTAACGTCGACGCCGCCTGCCGGCATTACATGCAGCGGCGCGCCGGTGTCACCGAACTTCCGCAAAACCATCTATGCCACGGTGAACTATACGTGCAGGGCGGCTACAGGCGTGAGAATCGGCGAAGTGACGGCGCCGAGTACTCCGCGACGCTTCTGGATGGCAGAGGGCGGAGCGGCACTGGCGTGCGTCCTGCTCTTCGGCCTGCCCGGGCGGCGGCGCAGGTGGCAGACACTGATGGGTTCGCCGGCGCTCTTCGTGGTGGCCTTCGGCTTCACGGGTTGCGGAGCGACGGTGGCCTCCGGTCCGGGGCAGCAGTACTACGACACGATCAACAACAGCACTGGCACGCCCAATGCATCCGGCGCGCTGGCACCGGGGACTTACACGGTGATCGTGACCGGCACGGCGAATGTCCTGACCAACCCGCAACTGAGCACCACAGCAAATGTGGTGCACAACATACCGCTGACGATCGTGGTGCAGTAGTGCGCTTCGAACGACGAAGGGGCAAGCTTCGGCTTGTCCCTTTACGTTTTTCTTACGAAAATCGGGATCGTGCATCCTAAAGCGCAGGAATGGCAGTGGAAAAATAAAAGGGGACGCAACGATGGCGCTTCGTCTGAAACACATAACCTCGATGGTGCTGGTGGGCGACGGGCTGCTGGCGCTGATCAATCCGGAACGCGAAGCGCTTGCCTGGCGCATGGGACCGGAGCCATTTCGTTCCCTGATGGGTTACATGGCCAAGCGGCCGACGCTGACGCGCTGGGTGGGAGCGGCGCAGATTGGGCTGGGTATCTGGTGGGCATTGCGCGACGAACCGAAGACGACGCCGCGGCGAGCGTAGCCGTATTGCAGCGATTCAAATCGAAACAGCTGTCCCGCTTTGATGGCAGGTAACGCCGCAAATACCAACACGGGTGGCACTTCGCGGGCTGTATCGCTATCATGAGCGCAATCATGCTCAACAGGCGAAAGTTCCTGGCTCTCTCAGCGGCGGCATGGCCCGCGATGGCCTTCGGCGCAGGGAAGCATATTCCCCTCGGCGTGCAGCTCTACACTATCCGCAGTCTGGTGAAGGACAAGAACCTTCTCGACTTGCTGAAGCAGATTCGCGCCATCGGATACGAAGAGGTCGAGCTCTACTGGAATCTCTATAAACTTCCCGAGCATGAGCTGATCAGCAGCTTGCGGCGGTCGGGGCTGACCGCGGCGAGCGGCCACTTCAACTACGACGAGTTCGCTGCGAAGATTCCCTACGCGCGCCGGTTAGGCTTGAAGTGGATGGTGTGTCCGATGCTGCCGAAGGCGCAGTGGGGATCGCCCGAGGGCTTTCGCCGCGCCGCGGCTGCTTTCAACCAGTGGGGCAAACAGTGCCAGCAGCATGGCATGCGCTTCGCGTTTCACAATCACAACTACGAGTTCCAGGACCTGAAGGGGACGACAGGCTTCGACATTCTGCTGAAGGAGACGGACCCGGAGCTGGTGTGGCTGGAGATGGACGTCTACTGGATCACGCAGGCGGGCCGCGACCCGGTGCTGCTGCTGAACCAGCTGGGCAAGCGCGTGCGCCTGCTGCACTTGAAAGACCGCAAGGCCGATGTGCCGACCTCGCAGGTGCTGGACGATGGCGCCGAGCACTTCACCGAGGCGGGCAACGGAACCATTGCGTGGCGGCCGCTGCTTACGCTGGCGCAAAAGCTGGGCAT
>DASZGZ010000019.1:0-3620 GCA_035938355.1 Acidobacteriaceae bacterium | reverse complement strand
CCGGAGGCGGAAGAGGTCTATCGCCGCTGGCTGCGCTTTCTGAATGAAGAGTTCACCAGACATAAGGAACCAAAGCTGCGCGGCGAGCTGGTGCGCGATACGCTGCATCAGTTGTTCTTTGCGCGACCGCATGGCGGCAAGCTGAATTTTCAATTGACCACGGAGCTTCCCTTCAACTGCGCGGAGCTCTCGCTCGATCCGGCGAATGTCACGCTGGAACCGGAATATTACGGCGACATCGATGAGCAGAAGTATGCCGAGCGCAAGCCGCTTATCTATTTGTGGCAGATGTTCGACCGCTCGCCGCTGGCGCTGAACCATTGGCTGGGCTTCCGCCTGCGCTGCGTGCTGGGCTCGCACATCTTCAAGTCGCTGGGCAAAAACGTGAAGATGTTTCACGGCATCGAGTTCTCTTTCGGCTACAACCTCACCATCGAAGACAACTGCACGATCCACAAGTACGTGATGCTCGATGACCGGGGCGAGATCATTCTGCGCAACGGCACGTCGATCAGCGATTACGCCTCCGTCTACTCGCATGCTCATCACCCGATTAACTCGCAGGATATCGACAACCGCAGGGTGGAGATTGGACCGCGGGCGCGCATCACGTATCACGCGTCGGTGATGGCGGGAGTGAACGTGGGCGAGGACGCAATCCTGGGCGCGATGGCGGTGGCAACGCGCGACGTGGCGGCGGGCTCGATCAGCGGGGGAATCCCGGCCAAGGAAATCAAGAAAAAGAGCGATGTACAGGGCGAAGGATGGGACAGCGGCACGGACAAGTGAGGCATGGTCGCGTGCTACCATCGGCTGGTTGTCTCCATCTCCACAACTGACCCTGCCACGCGGGAAACGCCGCGGAGCATGGGCTCAGAAACTCAGCAAGAGTCTGTATGGATCCGCGGTTCGCAGTAAAAATCTTTGAGTTCATCGTGCTGCTCTTTGCGCTCTCGTTTCACGAGGCGGCGCATGGATGGACGGCATCGCGGCTGGGCGATCAGACAGCGCGCATGCTGGGTCGCGTGACGCTGAACCCGGCGAAGCATATCGACCCATTCGGAACGATCCTGCTGCCACTGATTACCTTGTTCACCCCTTTGTTTGGCGGAGGCGGTCTACTGTTTGGCTGGGCCAAACCGACGCCGGTGACTGGCCGCAACTTCAAAAACTACAAACGCGACGACATGCTGGTGACGCTGGCCGGGCCGGTGAGCAATTTGCTGTTGGCGATCGGGTCGTTTTTTGTGCTGCTGCTGATGGAGCGCTTCGCGCCGCTGGGGCGGGAATGCCTGCAGGGCCTGCTGACCGGCGCGATCAATCCCGACCTGATGACGTTGGCACCGGTGGTCTTCCCGCTGACGCTGATCTTCTATTTTGGAATCACACTGAACCTGGTGCTGGCGGTCTTCAACCTGATGCCCTTTCCGCCGCTCGATGGCAGCCATCTCTTCCGCCACATGATCTCCGGGCGGTTTGCCGCCATGTACGACAACCTGGGCTGGATCGGATTCATTCTCGCGTTCATTGTGGGCGGCTGGGTGACGATGAGGATCGTCACGCCGATCCTGGCGATCTTTCTGACGTTGCTGCTGCACGGCTGAATCGACAGGGGTCAAACGCCCGGTACAATCGGCAAAGCACCCCCATGGCTTTTACGACTGATCCCGCAAAAAACCTAACTACATCGCGCCGCGTGTTGAGCGGCATGCGCCCCACCGGCAAACTGCACCTCGGCAACTACGTGGGCGCGCTGAAGAACTGGGTGCATCTGCAGCACGAGAGGAACGACGATGGCTCGCGCAAGTACGAGTGCTTCTTTGTCATTGTTGACTATCACGCGCTGACCACCGACTACGCCGACCCACGCAACGTGGCGCAAAACACATTGGAGGTTGCGCTGGACTGGCTGGCCGCCGGGCTCGATCCGGAGATTTGCACGCTGTTTGTGCAGAGCCACGTGCCGCAGCACGCGGAACTGCATCTGCTGCTGAGCATGATCACGCCACTGGGATGGCTGGAGCGCGTGCCTACCTATAAAGAGCAGCAGGAGAACCTGAGCGGCAAAGACCTGACCACCTATGGCTTCCTTGGATATCCGCTGTTGCAGTCAGCGGACATCCTGGTCTATCAGGCGGATTTCGTGCCGGTGGGTCAGGACCAGGTGGCGCACGTGGAGCTGACACGCGAGGTGGCGCGGCGGTTCAACCAGTTCTGTCCGCCTCCCGGATACGTTCCACCGACGCATGCGCAACTGAAGGAGACGCTGGTGGCGGAGGGCGCTCAGCGGGATATTCCCGGCGGTGCGCAGCCCATTCTGCCGGAGCCGCAGGTGCTGCTGACGCCATCGCCGAAGCTGCCGGGCACGGATGGGCGCAAGATGTCGAAGAGCTATAACAACACCATTCTGCTGACCGATCCAGAGCCGGTGATCCGGCAGAAGCTGCGGCCGATGGTGACGGATCCGGCGCGGGTGCGGCGGACAGACCCGGGCGATCCGGACAAGTGCCCGGTGGGCGATCTGCACAAGGTCTTCTCGACACCAGAGACGATGGCCGCAGTGTACGACGGCTGCCGCAGCGCGGGGATCGGCTGCATCGAGTGCAAAGGCTGGGCTGCCGATTCGATCGTGCGCGAGCTGGCACCAATCCAGGAGCGACGCGCGCAGTATAACGACAAGAGTGCGCTTGAGCTGCTTCGCGATGGCGCGGTACGCGCGCGGAAGCGAGCCTCCAAAACCATGGCTGAGGTGAACGAGGCGATGCATCTGCTGCCGGAATGCCCGGAGACAGGACAATGACGGAGGAACGCGTTCCGGAGCAGCCGTCTGCGAGCGAGCCATCGCAGGACGAACAGCGGCCTGCGGCGAAGCCTGCCCGCAAGAAAGATGAAGTAGAAAGCCTCTCGCCCTTCTCCGTTGTTGTGGGCGAGGTGTATGACGGGCCGCTTGACCTGCTGCTGGACCTGATCCGCAAGCAGGACATCGACATCTATGACATCCCCATCGCGAAGATCACGGCGCAGTTTCTGAGCTATGTCGAACGGCTGAAGCAGACCGATGTGGATGCGGCGGGCGACTTCATTTACACGGCGGCGCTGCTGATACACATCAAGAGCCGCATGCTGCTGCCGCGCAGTCCGGCGGAGACGGGCGAAGGCGAGAGCGAAGACCCGCGGCGAGAGCTGGTGGAGCGGCTGCTGGAGCATGAGCGCTTCAAGAACGCGGCGCAAATGCTCAAGCAGAAGCAGCAGATCGAGGAAGCAACCTGGACGCGTCCATCGCTGCGCGAGTTCGAGGGCGAAGAAGGCACGGAGCGCGAGATTGCCGCCGATACTGTCGACCTGGTGCGCGTCTTCCGCGAGGTATTGGAACGGGTGAAGCAGCGGCCGATACTGAATGTCGATGATGAATCGGTAACAGTGGGACAGATGATCGACTATCTGCGGCGGAGGCTGACCATGGAGGACGCACCGGTCCCGTTGAGCCAGATGCTGCGCAACGCGCGGTCGGAACGGGCGGTGATCTGCATGTTCCTTGCGTTGCTGGAGCTGGTGAGACTACAGGCAATTTTGCTGCGGCAAGAGCGCAACTTCGGGGACATCCTGGTGAAAAAGCACTC
>DASZGZ010000018.1:0-5074 GCA_035938355.1 Acidobacteriaceae bacterium | reverse complement strand
GCGCCCAGCACCACTCGCAGGATGCCGCCGCGGCTGGCGCCCTGGAGTTCGCGGAAGAGCACGCGTCCCCACAGCAGGCCGAAGAGCGAATTAGCGTTCCACAGCGGGAAGGCGATGGCGAGGCCGACGTCCCGGATAGCGAATACGGTGAGCGTATTGGCGACGGCCCAAAGCGCCCCGGCGAGCAGCGCCCAGACGATGAGGTGTTTCTTCTCGGCAAGATCGCGCACGACATAGCCGGTACCTTTCAGCAAGGTCGGGAAGGTCCAGCGCGCGGTGAAGACACCTGCCACCATCCAGAGGGAAACGGCGAAGGGTGAGAGGCCGGTATTGACCAGTTTGGTGGGGGCCTCGGCTGCGCCCAGCCACACGCCCGCGGTCAGCCCGCAGGCCACGCCTAGGCGGTGCAGGGCATTGGTGTCTTCGACGTTTGCGGTATTCGTCGAGTTGGAGGATGGAGTCGGCAATCAGAGGCGAGGGTAGTGTTCGCTTCTCGAAGCGTCAAGCGGGGCGGTAGTTCAGAGCCGGAAGGGAATTGTGAGTACGGTCACGACCTCGTGAGCTGCTCCATCTGTCGCAAACGGTGTAAATGTCCAGTGCTTGACTGCTTCCAATGCAGCCTGTTGCAACATGGGAGGTCCGTTGAGGAACTTCTCTTCAGACACCGCCCCGCTGGTATCAATCAAGACTGCGATCTGCACGTCTCCCTGTATGTGGGCCGCCCTCGCAATCGGCGGATAGGCCGGCTTCGGGTGATCGAGCAGGTATTTGCGCACTTCTTTCTCCTTCAGCCGTGTTGGGGTCTCCGTAGATTGGGCGACCAGGACAGCCGGGACGAACAGAAGGCTCAGAACGAGAAGGCAAATGCGCATCTTATTCTCCGCTGTGGAAGGTGCAGACACTCTATCGTGTCGGCCCGCACATCACCATCCCACGAACCGCTTATACTGGACGGTGGCCCATGCCTTCCCGCGTCGCATGGCAGGACCCAATCCCACTGGTGAGTGATCCGGATCGATGAGCACAAAAGAGGCAGTGCCAGCCCAGACAAGCTTTTCCGAGGAGATGGCCGAGTGGATCGAGGCCTTTGACGAGGTTGTGGTCGCCGAGGGCGCCGAGCACAGCGCAGAGCTGCTGACGGCCCTGCGCCGGCGTGCGCGCGAAGCCGGCATCAACACTCCGGGCGAGCTGGTCACTCCTTACCTGAATACCATTCCCAAACACGAGGAAGTGCCGTATCCCGGCAACCGTGATCTGGAGCGCCGCGTCGAGAGCCTGATCCGCTGGAACGCCATGGCCATGGTGCACCGGCAGAACAAGAAGGACGCCGGGATCGGCGGCCACATCTCGACGTATTCATCGCTCGCGACACTGCTGGAGGTCGGCTTTAACCACTTCTTCCATGCCACCTACGGCAATCAGCCGGGTGACTTCGTGTACTTCCAGGGCCACGCGTCACCAGGCGTGTACGCACGCGCCTACCTCGAAGGCCGCTTCGAGGATGAGCAGGTGCTGAACTTCCGCCATGAGCTGCGCGACAAACCGGGGCTATCGTCCTATCCGCATCCATGGCTGATGCCAAATTTCTGGCGCTTTCCCACCGTCTCGATGGGGATTGGGCCGCTGAATGCGCTCTACCAGGCGCGTTTCATGCGCTATCTGGAAAACCGCGGGCTGATCGAGAAGACGGACCGTAAGGTGTGGGCTTTTGTCGGCGACGGGGAGACCGATGAGGTCGACACCCTGGGCGCAATCTCGATGGCGACCCGCGAAAAGCTCGACAACCTCATCTTCGTCGTCAACTGCAATCTGCAGCGGCTGGACGGTCCGGTACGTGGCAACAAGCGCATCATCGACGAGCTCGAAGGCGTGTTCCGCGGCGCGGGCTGGAACGTCATCAAGGTGGTGTGGGGGTCGGACTGGGACAAGCTCTTTGAGCGGGACCACACCGGCCTGCTGCTGAAGCGCATGGAAGAATGCGTGGACGGCGATTACCAATCGTTCAAGGCCAAGGGCGGCGCGTACCTGCGGCAGGAGTTTTTCGGCAAATATCCGGAGCTGCTGGAACTGGTCAGTGACATGACCGATGACCAGCTTGCTGCGCTGCACCGCGGCGGCCACGATCCGGTGAAGATTTATAACGCCTACAAGCGGGCGACCGAACACAAGGGCGGTCCCACGGTGATCCTTGCCAAGACCGTGAAGGGTTACGGACTGGGCAGCACGCAGGCGCGCAACGCCAGTCACCAGGAGAAGAAGCTGACGGACGATGCGCTGACCGCTTTCGTAAAGCGCTTCGATATTCCCGTTCCGGAGAATGCGGCGAAGGAGGCGATACCGTATCGCCCGGCGAAAGACGCGCCGGAGATCGCCTACATGCTGGAGCGCCGCGACGCGCTGGGCGGCTTTATGCCGCGGCGTGAGACGCCAAAGCTCGACTTCAATGCGCCGGAGCTGGACACCTTCGCGGAGTGGACGGCGGGGTCGAAGAGCCGCGCTGTGTCCACGACCATGGGCTTTGTCAGCATCCTGCGCCACCTGATGAAGGATGAGAAATTCGGCAAGCTGATTGTTCCGATCGTGCCGGATGAGGGCCGCACCTTCGGTCTGGAATCAGCCATTCGGCAGGTCGGCATCTACGCGAGCGAAGGCCAGAAGTACAAGCCGCACGATGTGGACATGCTGCTCTACTACCGGGAGGAGAAGGACGGGCAGATCCTGGAAGAGGGAATTACCGAAGCGGGCTCCATGGCATCGTTCACCGCGGCGGGCACGGCCTACTCCAATTACCGCCTACCCACGATTCCGTTCTACATGTACTACTCGATGTTTGGCTTCCAGCGTATTGGCGATATGGCATGGGCCTTCGCCGACTCGCGGGGTAAGGGCTTCCTGATGGGGGGCACCGCCGGACGCACCACCATGCTGGGCGAAGGTCTGCAGCACCAGGACGGTCACTCAATCGTGCTGGCGTCAACGGTCCCGACCTGCGCCACCTACGATCCTGCGTTTGTCTACGAGCTTGCGACCATAATTCAGGACGGGCTCCGACGCATGTACGAGAAGGGCGAGGATCTCTTCTACTACATCACCATGTACAACGAGGACTACGCGATGCCAGCCATGCCGGAGGGCGTCGGTGAAGGCATCCTGCGCGGCATCTACCGGCTCCGTCCGGCAGAAAAAGGCACTCCCGTCGCACAACTCTTCGGCAGCGGCCCCATCCTGAACGAGGCGGTGCGGGCACAGCAGATTCTCGCGGAAAAGTACGGCGTAGCGGCCGACGTCTGGAGCGTGACCAGCTATAACGAGTTGCGCCGCGATGCGCTAGCTGTCGAGCGCTGGAACCGCCTGCACCCATCGCAGAAGGCGAAGCAGCCTTATATCCTGGATGCGCTGGGCGCGGCGCCGGGACCGATCATCGCCGCCACAGACTATATGAAGGTGGTGCCGGACCAACTGGCGCCGTGGCTACTGGACCGGCTGGTGTCTCTGGGGACGGACGGCTTCGGGCGCAGCGACAACCGCGAGCACCTGCGGCGGCACTTCGAGGTCAGCGCCGAGTCCATCGTGGCCGCCACGCTCTCCCGGCTTGCGCGCGACGGCAAATTCGACGCTAGGAAGGCAGAGAAGGCTTTTGCGGAACTGGGCGTCGATACCGAGCGCGGCGATCCCGCGCGTGCCTGATCTATACGCCTAATTTCCGATATCTCAGACAAGCCGAAGGCCGGAGCGTGATGCTCCGGCCTTTATGTCTTCCAGGACTTTGCGGAATTAGTCAGACGCGTCGAGCAGCGCGGCAAGCTTTGGATCGATGGCGGCATGCCGTCGCCCCGGGGCCATCCCCCCATTGAGGCGGTGGTATTCGGTGACCGAAAGCATCACAGCGACATCGCGGTGGTTGTCGCGGATCATCACTGGTTCGCGTTGTGCCTTGGTGAGCAGCGTGGTCAGCTTGAGACGGGCGTCTGTGGCAGAAATGGCATGCATGTTTCGCTCCAATGGCGGCCATTGTCTCGAAAGCGGGGCATTTTGCAAATGAATCCTTAGTCGTACGCATCCGACCCGGCAACGTGTCCGGAAGTGGACACCGGCTCCACATCACCGGACATCTGCCTCTGCAAGATCGCCGCCCCTTAGCTCGGGGGATGTGCCTGTTTTCAATGATTTAGGTGCTCGCTGGAAGATGGGCGCGCGAGTGCAATAGAGTCCATTGATGGACATCGCTCGCCCAGATATCAAAGCCAAGAAGAACCGCCGCCGCATTGTGACGATTGCAGTGGCCATCCTCGTCCTAGCCGGCGTGACGTTTGCAGTCATGCGGCTGAAGCCGGCCGCCCCCACGGTAGAGCGGAGCGTTGTCTGGACCGATACCGTGAAGCGCGGAAACCTGATCCGGCAGGTACGCGGCAATGGCACGCTGGTGCCGCGGGAAGATTCGATCCGGCAGATTGCCGCACAGACGAATGCGACGGTGACCCGCATCCTGGTGCTGCCGGGCTCGAAGGTGAAGGCGGATACCGTCATCATGGAGCTGAGCGACCCCACCGTGACACAGCAGGCGATGGACGCGAAGCTGGCGCTGGCATCGGCGGAAGCCGATCTGAAGAACACCCAGGTGCAGTTGCAGAGCACGCTCTCCACCCAGAAGGCGACCGCGGCGACCACGAATGCCCAATTTGAGACGGCCAAGCGCCAGGCGGCGACCGATGAGGCGCTCTATAAGTTGGGCGTTGTGTCAGGAATTACAGCCGAGGCGTCGAAAAGCAACGCGCAAGGATTAACTACCCAGAACCAAATGCAGCAGAATGTCGTATCCATCAACGAGAAGGCCCTGGAGACACAGCTTGCTGTTGCTCAGGCGAAGGTGGATCAGGCCCGCGCGATGTACGGACTCAAGCAGCAACAACTGGATGCGTTGAGAGTGAGAGCAGGCATCGACGGCGTGCTGAATGACATTGGCACAACCGCGCTGCCCGTCGGCGTGGGCCAAGAGGTCACTCCAGGGACCATGCTCGCGAAGGTAGTTCAGCCCGTTAAGTTGAAGGCAGCATTGAACATTCCGGAAACGCAG
>DASZGZ010000017.1:0-7667 GCA_035938355.1 Acidobacteriaceae bacterium | reverse complement strand
ACGTTCGTGGTGACGGCAGCACTGGCATTGGGTTGCGCCGCGCCCGTAGTTCTGGCGCAGACAGCTGGCCAGGACGTGAAAGATGCCGGCACGGACACGAAAGACGCGGCGAAGGATCTGGGCCACGGCGTCGCAAAGGGCACTAAGAAGGCGGCGCAAGGGACGAAGGAAGGCACAGAAAAGGCCTACGACAAGACCAAGGAAGGAACGGTAAAGGCCGCCGACAAGACCAAGGAAGGTACGGAGAAAGGCTACGACAAGACCAAGGAAGGTACCGAAGACGTCGCTCACAAGACAAAGACTGGCACGAAGAAAGTTGTTCACAAGACCGCAAATGCGACGTCCGACGGAGCCAACAAGGTTTCCGATAAGACGCAGACGCCTCCACCGCAGTAAAGCGGATCAGCCGATCCTCTGCAGGCGCGCGGCCTTGCCGCGCGCCTTTGCATTTGTACCGGTCACTCGGCCAGATAGACTCCGCGACGGTGAAATCTCGGATCGACGAGCTGTTGGAGCATGAAGTCCGCGACGTCGGCACGTGGGATGCGACGGCTGCTGGAGGGCAACGCGTCCGGGAGCACTCGATAGGTGCCGGTTGGCGGGGAATCAGTGAGCCGCGGCGGCCGCACGATGGTGTAATCCAGATCGCTTGCCGCGAGCAGTCGTTCCTGCGCGCGCTGATCTGCCATCGGGTGACGCAGCAGGGTAGAGCGCGCGATGGCAAAGAGCACGGTTACGATGGGTGGCTGATATTTTCCTGCCGGATATAGCGCGCCTGCCGCGCCCACTGTGATGATCCGATCCACCATATGGAAGTGCATGCCACTGATGATGAGCGGAACGGCGCGGCTTAGCACCGGGTCCGCTTTGAGTGTGCGAGAGCCCAGCGCGGAGAATACGGCTCGGTGGCCGTCAATGGCATCGCCGACCGATTGCGCATCGAAGATGTCTCCCTGAATCACGCGCAGTCCATCGCGCGCTTCGAGCGATTGCCCGTTGCGCACAAACGCCGTGACAGCGTGGCCCAGTTCGAGCGCGCCGGCAACCAGCAGCCGGCCTATACCTCCAGTAGCACCAAAGACGATAACCTTCATGAACCGTCCCGAGGGAAGAGACCAGCAAGGGTCACTATACAGGGCCTCCTGCCGGTCGTGGCGACAGCAGAATCGGATCGGGGCGCATCACGAAACTTGTTCATTGCGGAGATGAGTGACAACGCGAAGTAGCTCTGCGCGAGAGCGTGGAAGCAAGCTGCTACCGTACCGTCTGTATCGCGATGAGCTCTCGCTAATTCCGGAGGGAATGCGGCCGCCCCGCAAAGGCGAAGGCGATGAAGCCAAGGATCAGCACGAGGCCCTCCACATGAACGGAGTCGCGGTGAAGCTTGTCGAACAGCACGCGCGCAGGACTTGATTCGGGCAATGAAGCAATGCCGACGCTCCCGCCCACCGATGCCTCTGCCGTGTCCATCCGCGGAATGATCGAGAACTGCGAGTAGCCGGTCAACAGCACCATGATGAGCGCCAGCACCGCCTGCGGCACCACCGAGTGCCAGCGGACACGCGCGCGCAGAAGAAAGCTGAAGACTAGGAAGAGGACTCCGCAGATGAGCCCCATGTAGTGCAGGTGAATAAGGCTGCCACGAACCACGAGACCCGCGCCGTGAATGCCTTCGGCGGGGTTGAGAAAGAGCGCCGGCAGCGTGCCGAATGCGATCGCCGCAACCTGCACGAAGAGCAGCAGAGCGCCCAGCCAGATGCCGAGCGCGAGAAGTGAGAGTGTGGTCAGAACGCTTCGCATGGCAGGTCAAGAATGCCACATCAAGGATGCCACACAAGGATGCCACACAAAGGATGCCCCATTCATGCCACGAGGGGAAGCACTTAAAAGCGGGTTGGCTATTCTCAGCCTCGCGTGACGCGTTCGCTTTAGCGAATTCGCTTCATTGCTGCGTCTGCGATGGGCGTCCGATGAGCCGCTCGATGCGCTTGGCGATGGGCGGGTGGGTCGAGAAGAGATTTGCGAAGCTGGCGCCGGAGATGAGTGGCGCGACGATGAACAGGTGCGCGGTGGAAGCCGTCGCGCCCATGGGCAGGCGTTTGGAGTAGGCGTCGAGCTTCTGGAGCGCGCTGGCCAGGGCATAGGGATTGCCCGTCATGTGTGCGCCGGTGGCGTCGGCCTCGTACTCGCGAGAGCGCGAAACGGCGAGTTGGATAAGTGTGGCCGCAATGGGAGCCAGGATCAGCATGAAGAGAGCGGCCATGCCGCCGCCGTCGCGGTCGCGGTCGCGCCCGCCGCCGCCGAAGATCATGGCGAAGCGGCCCATTTGAGCCAGGATGGTGATGGCGCCGGCCAGGGTTGCGGCGATGGAGCTGGTGAGGATGTCGCGATTGCGCACGTGGCCCAGTTCGTGGGCCAGCACGCCGGCAAGCTCCTCGTCGGTCAAGAGGTTGAGGATGCCCTGCGTGACGGCGACGGAGGCGTGCTTGGGATTGCGGCCGGTCGCAAAGGCATTTGGAGAGTCGCTGGGGATGACGTAGATCTTCGGCATGGGCAGCCCCGTGCGCTGGGTCATCTGCTCCACCACGCTGTAGACGCGGGGAAGCTGCTCACGCGTCACCGGCTGCGCGCGGTACATCGAGAGCGCGAGCTTGTCCGAGTAGAAGTAGCTGAAGAAGTTCATCGCCACGGCGATCGCGAGTGCGATGACCATGCCGTTGCGGCCACCGAAATACTCACCGACGAAGATAAGGAAGAGGGTGAGGGAGGTAAGCAGCAGCGCAGTCTTGAAGGTGTTCATGGGTCTTTCCGGTCCCCGTATCTACGGTACTCCGAAAGATGCAGAGCCTGCAGATTAGACGTGTGGGACGGGGAATGGTTCTCGCCCGGGACGCCCGCAGGGCATTGCGGCACCAAAAGGAAAGGCCCTGCCGAAGCAGGGCCTTTGTAGAGGTGCTGCAGGTTAGAAGTTGAACTTGAGCTGGTACTCGATCGAGCGAGGACCGCCCTGATCGAATGTGCCCGATCCGCGCTGGGTACGGTTTGCGTCCGCAACTGCTTGAGTATTAGGACCGTTCAGGAAGCCTGCCACACCTAACGGACCACCAGTAGTGGTCTGGTTGAGCAGTTGTCCGGAAACGATGCCAAAGTTCGAGAAGTTCATGACGTTGTAGAAGGCTATTGCAGGCTCGAGGCTCATGCTCTCTTGGTGCAACCACCGACTGAGCTTGATCGGGTATGAGAGATTCATATCGATGGCACGGAATGCGGGGTTGTTGATGGCGTGGCCTCCGGGAATGTTGGCGATGGGCTGCTGCGCTCCCTGGATAGCCACGAGTTGGTTACTGGTAAAGAGGCCGGCGTTGACCAGGGCCTGACCTGCCGGAGTCAAGGTATTGGCGTAACGGCTGTTGTAGTTGGTGATCAGCGACTGCAGGGTATTCGCCTTGTAGTCGTGCATGTACGCACCCGGACGCGTTCCCGGCACGAGGTCTGCGACTGAACCGTCGCCGGTCACGTCGGTCTGGAAGATCTGGGCGGTCGCACCAGCGGTATTGTCGAGGTTCAGGGTCGTCGGGAGTGCCGAGAAGAAGTGCCCGACCAAGCCCAGTTGCGGACCGTACTTGAAGAGGAGCGAACCACCAAAGGAGAGCTCGTGCTTGTGGTCCAACCCTAGACGGCCGATGTAACCCGAGGGATTGTCGTAATCATAGGGAGGACTGTTAAAGAAATTGTCTCCGCTATTTCCCGTGTTACCGACTGTCGACACATCCCCGACAATCCTGGAGAGGTTGTAGGAGACCTGGAAGTTGGCGTTATCCAGACCAGGTGCGGGATGCGTTTTCACCTGCTTGAAGACGATCTGGAGAGCGTCATAACCAGATTGCCCGGTGGGTAGGATGAAGTCGCCGAGACCGACTGCGGGGTTGAGGCCAGGGAAGGCTGCGCCGGTAGTGGGTGTTGCGCCAATGACTGAGGCCGGATATCCGCCGAAGTAGGCGTTCCCGGAGTCAAGACCATTCGCGGCGAAGTCCTGGATTACTGCTCCGCCGCCTGACGGATGGAGGCCCGGGCAGGCGTTAATAGCCTGCTGAACTGAGGTGGCTCCGCAAGCTGCCAGAGTAACTCCGATCGCATTCTGCGCTGCAGCTACATTCAGGCTGCGGGCTGAACCGACACGGTTTACATCGATCACCAGTGGGATCTTCATCGTGGAGTTGTGAACATAGTCTCCGCTGATGACGGTCCCCTTGCCGATCTGTTGCTGGATGCCGAAGTTGTACTGAAGCGAATAGGGCGTGAGATAGGGAGCTGCATAGACACCGGCCGAATTCAGGAAGTGGCCGATGTAGGAGGGATTCGAGGCAGTGTTGTTGGCCTGGGTTGCTGCCTGGTATTGATGCAGCACATCCTGCAACCCCGGAGCCGCCTGCTTGATCGATTCCGAGCACAGCGTCGAGAGCGGAACTCCGGCGCCCTCCGTGATCGTTATACCGCCAGGGGCCGCCACGGAATTTGTTCCACCACAGGCACCGGTGCTATTGAAGAACGGGCCGGAAGCATTGATGACTGCGCTGCGTGCATTCGAGGTGTTGTTGAAGACATCGCTCTCGTAGAAGATGCCGATGCCGGCACGGAATACCGTATTCGGAGCGGCAGAGGGGTTATACGCGAAGCCCAACTGCGGACCCCAGTTGGCGTATGGCTGGTGGGTCCTCTTGCCGAGACCGGGCTGGTAGACGTCAAAGAGGTTGGTCTGGCCGTTGGTGCAGGGATTGATGCCAGGGTCGACGCTGCTGCAAGGCGGAGTCGGCAGATCCTGATTGGCGCGATCTGTATCGACGCTCCACCGGAGACCGGCATTGAGGGTGAAGTTCGGCCGGATCTTCCACGAATCCGCGAAGTAGACGCCTTCACGCCAGTCGAAGGTGCCGCCGCCAGGAAGATTGAATCCGGGCTTCTCGGTAAAGACCGAGTTTCCGTTGCCGAGGATAAGTCCGGAAGTGGAATAACCGTTGACCGGATCGCCCGGGCAAGGTGCTGCGCCGGGTACGCCACCGCAATTCGTTAACTGGCTGCCCGGGCCGAACTCCGTGAAGAGCGATGCGCCGAAGAACTCGGCGCCGCCGCCGCCCAGGATTCTGTTCAGGCTGTAGCCGTACTTTAAGGTGTGCGCGCCCTTGGTCCAGGTGCCGTCATAGCGGAACTGCTTGTCTGATTGATAGGTTGCCTGAGGCGATAGGTAGTTAATGCCTGCAAAGAAGCCATCTTGCGAGTCATACAGCGTGAGGCCGGGGATCGGGTTATACAGCGAACTATTCCCGGTGACGGCATCGCTGATCAGGTTGTGGAACTTCTCGTAGCTGGCGCGGAACGAGTGCGTGAAGTGTCCGGTGACGAAATCCGCACCGCCTGCGAAGCCCGGTGTGTTGTCGCGGTTGTTGTAGATCGAATAGAGGAAGCCGAAGTTTCCGCCGACAGCGTTGACGTCATAATTCACGCGGCCAAAGAAATGGATTCCGTGCCATCCGGTATAGTCGACGCGTCCCGTGGAGTAGGTTTCCTTGTAGCCAAAGGGAATGCTGGGAAATTGCGAGGTGATCGCGGCGAATGTGGGAGTGGTGGTAGCCGCGCTTATATTTACCTGCTGAATGCGCTCGGCGTTCGCGAAGAAGAAGAGCTTGTCCTTGAGGATCGGTCCGCCAATGCTTCCGCCGTACTGGTTGCGCTGGAAGGGCGCCGAGATGCCACCGGTGAGGGCAGCGAAGCCAGCGCGGGCATCCTGGAAGTTGTAGAAGGCCTGGCCGTGGAAGGCATTGGTACCGGAGTTGGTAGAGACCAGCACCTGACCGGTAGAAGTGACTTCGCCGGAGACGTCCTGGGTGGAGCGGTTCAACTGGAACTCGTTGATCGCGCCCTGGGAGACGTTAAAGATGGTCGTTCCGACCGTCTCGTCGGTGATGTCCTGTCCGTCCAGAAGGATACGGGTGGTGCGACCGGAGACGCCGCCGACGGAGATAGCTGAATATCCAGCCTTGGTCGGATCGAAGCTTTCGCCGCTCTGGAGGATGACGCCAGGCTCGATCTGGGCCAGATCCAGGAAGTTGCGGCCATTCACCGGCAGATTCTTGATCTGCTGCGAGGTAATGACATCGCTGACGCCTGCCTGATCTGTGTTCAGCTGCACGGCGCCCGCATTGACTTCAACGGTCTGAGCGGATGAACCAACTGTCAGCTTGAAGTTGCCGGATGTAGCGGTTCCGGTGTGGATGACCGTCTTGACAGCGGTCTTCTGGAAGCCTGGCGCCTCCACCACAACTTCATAGTTGCCGGGGTTCAGAGGTCCGAGGCTCCAAAAGCCCTTGGAATCCGTCGTTACGGAAGCTTTGGAACCTGTGTCGACGCCGGTCACGGTAACAGATGCACCCGGAACCACTGCGCCTGAATTGTCTGTAATGGTGCCTTGAATGGATCCACCATTCACGGAGACAGCCTGTGCGAACGCGGCGGGCGTGGGGAGCGCGGCCGAGCCGAGAATCAACGTGGCAAGAGCGAGAATGCCGGTCGCTCCCGCCTTCCTAAAGCTATTTTTCTTCGAACTATGCGAATCCAAAGGAGAACTCCTCCTGATGACGATGCAACTTTTGAGGCACGTTGCATACCAGTCAGAGGGATGCCCACCAGATATGGCGTATCAGTTGTTTAGGGACGAAATACACAGGAATAGCTCTGGATTCGCGGATACACATACAGAAATACGTAGAAACGTGATGGATCTACGGCTCGCCTATCCCAGCTTCCTTATTGACGAAACCAACCAAATCTAACGATTGAGGGCTCGGCGGATGATGGCCTCCAGAGCCTGCTTGTGCGCCGCGTATTCCACCTCGCCGACGTTCCCCTTGGCGCGGTCTGACTCGAGGGCGAAAAGCTCCTCTTTCAGAGAGTTAAGCAGGTTGTGGCGCTGGGTCTCGGGATCAGGATCCGCAGGCGGCGGGGGTGGTATAGGGGCGACAGTTGCCGGTGGCGGAGAGCCCTGGGTCCAGGTGAGAGGCGCGGCGTACTGCTCGGCGACTGGAGCCGGGTGGGCGGAGGCTGTGACTAGGGTATCGTCCTCGTCCTGCTGAGGGCTACGGCGCAGAAAGAACGCCGCTGCGATGACCAATACCAGGCCGACGGCGGAGAGGATCCACCATTTGTATTTGTTCAGTGGATCCGGCGTGTCGATGGGGTTGCCGAGGCCGATGCCCGGACGGTTGTCATCCGCAGCTGCGGGAGCACCAGCCTGGCCATTGGCCGCCTGGGCCGTTTGCACATCGCGCGGCAGCGCTCCGGAGCCGGAGACGGAAAATCCAAGCGCCTGCGTGGGGGTGACATTCTTTGCGACAAAGGTCTGGGCGTTGATGTCGTCGTTGATGGGCGTATAAGGCGTCGACGCATCAGGCGTGAAGGTCATGCTCTTCGGCACCATGACGACCACGTTGTCCGCGGTACCGGCGAGCTTCGGCTCGAATTTCGCCGACCCGGTGTAGGGAAGACTGTAGGTGACCTGGAACTGGGTCTCGCCGGGACGGAGGGGGAAGAGGTAGGCGTAGTGGCCCTTCTCGCCCATCGGCGCCGGCGAAGAGGCTACCGGCATGCCGCCTGGGCCCATGGCGGCTGCTCCC
>DASZGZ010000016.1:0-7962 GCA_035938355.1 Acidobacteriaceae bacterium | reverse complement strand
GGCACGCTCGGCTGGGTTGAGGTGAGAGCAACGACTACTGCATCCGGCCGCGTTGATGCAACGTTGCAGGTACAGAACGATTCCTCAGCGCACGTGCTGGCGAGTCAGTCGAGAGCAATCACTGACTATGCTCGCGAGCATTCTGCCCCCCTGGGCGAGTTGTCCGTGGGTGTCGGGACGGGAGGCAGCGCGCGCGACGAGTCGCGTTCCGCACACAGCGAAGGGCACAACGGCAGCGGCACGAAAGCCAGAGAAGCAATGCGACCGCCGACAAATGACGACCATACCTATCGCGCTGCGGACACGGTGTCCTTTATCAGCGTAAGAGCATGAACGAGGCCGGGCGAGACGGGCTCGGAAGGAGAGATGCAATGCAGATTCCCGGAAGTATCCCCACGCCCGCCGCGGCGACAAGCACGACGGACAGCAACAACAACAGCAACGATCAGAACAGTTCCATGATCACCGCGAATGACTTTCTCACGCTCCTGGTGACCGAGTTGAAGAACCAGGATCCGACCGCGAATACAGATCCGAATGCCTACGTCGACCAACTGGTCCAGGTGAACAGCCTGCAGCAGCTGATCCAGATCAACCAGAACACAGGTGCCACCACCACTCCAACTCCGACGAACTCCGGCTCCTAACCGGGCGGCGGTCACAACGAAACGATAGACCAAAAATGCCGCGTCGCGGCCAGGAGGAAACGATGCCGTCCTTTGCTACCGCCCTTTCGGGCCTGGAATCAAACAATACCGCGCTGAATACGATCGCCAACAATCTGGCAAATATGAATACCGTTGGTTACAAGGACCAGACGGATCAGTTCAGCACGCTGTTCTATCAGCAACTCAACGGTGGCGTGAACGGCGGCGTGCAGGTTGGTGTAGGAACGCAGGTCGCTATGACGGAGACGGACTTCTCCAATGGCAGCCCTACCCCCAGTACCGGCCAGTCTACCGATATGGCCCTGCAAGGCAATGGTTTTTTCGTTATTAACGACAATGGCCAACAGGAGCTGACTCGCGCCGGAGACTTTGTACTGAGCCAGAATGGCGCGCTGCAGACGACCAGCGGCGCCTCGGTGATGGGGTATCCCGCTGTGAACGGCAGCATCTCATTGGGAAGCGGTGTGCAGCCGATCATTCTGCCGCTCGGCCAGACGCTCGCAGCCAAACAGACCGGCTCGATAAACATTCAGGCGAACCTGGATGCCTCTGCCGCTATTGGCTCCTCGTCGAGCGTGACCGCGCCGGTCACGCTCTACGACTCGCTTGGCGTAGCACATCAGGCCACGGTGACCTTCACGAAAACGGCGGTGAGCACGGCTCCACCCTCCCCCTCAGCGACCTGGAGCTACAGCATCGCGTTGCCGGCAGGAGAAGCTACCGGCAGCGCGGGCACCACGGGAACGCTGACCTTCGATGGATCCGGCAACCTGACGAACCCGACGGGAACGATCAGCGGGATCTCGTTCACCGGTTTGAGCGACGGAGCGTCGGATATGAGCTTCGGCTGGAACCTGAGTGGAGCCGCTGGAGCCTCCATTACCCAGACTGGCTCGACTTCAAACGTCGCGGGTGCGACGTCGGACGGTTACGCCAGCGGCAGCTATCAGGGTTTCAGTGTGGATGGGAACGGAATCGTCGATGCGAGCTTCAGCAACGGGCAGAAGCAGGTTATTGGACAGGTAGCTGTCGCAACCGTGTCCAACCAGCAGGGGTTGGAGGCGACGAACAACACCGCTTACCTGGCGACCCTGGCTTCGGGATCCGCAGTGATTGGCACGGCGGGGAGCGCCGGCCGCGGGACCATTGAAGGGCAAGCACTAGAGTCCTCCAATGTGGACGTCTCCACCGAGTTTTCGGCTCTCATCGTCGCGCAGCGCGCCTTCGAGGCCAATTCGAAGTCGGTAACCACCTTCGATCAGGCCACCCAGGAAGCCATCAACATGATTCACTAAATCAAGAATGCCTTTGCGGAGCGTCAGGGCCCATTCCTCGCGCTCCGTCCCTTCCTCCGCATCTGGGGCTCCGTGTCCCGTTTGGCTAATCCACCTTCTTGTTTCTGACAGATCTCTAAGGTCATCGCGTCATTGGATGGCCCCCGGCATGCACTCTTCATCGGCATGGAGAACACAGTCCATAACGCCGAAGGCGCGCAGGAGAATGCCTTGGATGCCGGCATTCCAACGGCTGTCCATCAGCTTCCACCCTCTACAGAGAAGCAGAACGACGGAAGAGCCGCTGACCCCGAATGCACAGAAATCGTGCCGTCATTTCGCACACAGATTTCGTCAGATGGCGAATTTGCAGCACCTGATGCGCCGGCGTTACCGGAGCATCTCCGGCAGATCCCATTTCGGATAGAACTTCGTGTACCGCTGTCACGCTTCACGCTTCGTGACCTGCAAGAGCTTAAACCGGGCGCTTTGCTGCCGACAGAACATCTGTCGGTGCGCGACCTGGTGCTGACTGCGGCAGGCGAGCGTCTGCTGCTGGTGGAGCTTGAGGCGATGGAGCAGCAGCTGGCGGCACGCGTCAAGCGGCTGGCCTGGCGGCATAAGTGGCGGAGGAAGGCATGACATTCCTCCAGAGCTGGCTAAGGAGGCCACGCGCTACCGTCCGCATTGATACCGCGGTCCCCTGGACTGCCTGGACGAAGTTCCTGCGCCGTCCCTTTACGGGGAAGTATAACGACATGCGTACACGCATCGAGGTCCTCGATCGCTTGTCGCTCGGCGGTAAAAAGTCGCTGCTGCTGATCTCTATTGAAGGTCGTCGATTGCTCGTTGGGGTGGGCGAGGAGGCGACGCCCTCAATCTCCACTTTCGAGAAGGTTCGTGGGCTCTCTTTGTCGCGTCAGCCTTCGCGCAACAGAAGGATGCCGCGCGCCGGAAGGATGGTGCGCTGAGTGTGCCTCCATCTTGCGCTGATTCTTGTGGAACCGTCTTCGTTGCCGTCCCTGCGTGCATTGACTGCCGCCAAAGACAACAACTCCGTGCCGTGGACGATCGTCGGAGTCCTCACGCTCCTGACATTGCTCCCCGCCATCGTTCTATCTGTTACCCCGATGGTGCGTTTGCTTGTGATCTTCCACTTCCTACGCCAGGCACTTGGGACGCAGACAGCACCGAGCAACCAGACTCTGATGGGGCTTGGGCTCATGATGACATGGTTCCTCATGCAGCCGGTCGTGATGGCGGTGAATCAGCAGGCCATCCAGCCATTCCAGCAAGGGCAGATATCGGGTTGGCAGGCGGTCGAACGGGGCGTCCAGCCGCCCAAACGATTCATGCTGCATTACGCGCGAGAGAAAGACCTGGCGCTCTTCGTCAACGCAGGTTCCGTACCGCGCCCGAAGACCCCGATGGACCTTCCGATGCGGGTAGTTGTGCCAGCGTACATGCTCTCCGAATTGAAGGCCGGCTTCCAGATCGGCGCCATTCTCTTCCTTCCGTTCCTGCTTGTCGATCTGGTCGTCGCTTCCATTACGACTTCTATCGGCATGCTGCAACTGCCACCCGTGACCATCTCGACCCCGCTGAAGATCCTGCTGTTTGTGATGGTGGATGGCTGGAACCTTCTGGCTGGCTCACTGCTGAAGAGCTTTTAGCAAGACGGCAAAGGAGAATCGCATGACCGCGGACCAGGTTGCTGAATTGATGCGGATGACGCTGCGCGAGGCGCTGCTGTTGAGCGCGCCGATTCTGGTTGTGGCAGGCGTTTCGAGTTTGCTTATTAGCCTGGTGCAGACGCTGACCTCCATACAGGACCAGACGCTGTCTACGGTACCGCGTCTGCTGATTGTCTCCGCTGTCCTTCTCGCGGGGATGCCATGGTTCCTTCACAGGTTGGTCTGGTTCACCGCTTCGATTCTGACCGACCTCCGCCGGTTCGCGAGTTAGTTCCAATGATGATTCTTCCGTCTGAAGCCACCGGCTGGGAGCGGCTGCTCAAAGCAGCGTTGCTCGTCTGTATCCGTGTCAGCGGCCTGTTTGTCTTTACGCCCGTCTTTTCATCGCAGGCACTTCCAGCGAAGGTCAAGAGCGTTTTCCTGGCCGTTCTTACCGTCGTACTGGCGCCCGTGGCGGCGGCACTTCCGGGCTCGCACATTGAAGTGGGCCTCGAAAGCATTCTGGGCGAGCTTGGAGTAGCCGCGATCCTGGGACTGTCGCTCGCCATGCTGAACGAGTTGGCATCCCTTGCCGGGCAATTGCTGGGAATGCAATTCAGTTTCTCGCTCGTCAATCTTCTCGATCCGAATAGCGAAGTCCAGACGCCTCTACTGTCGCAGATGCTCGGATTGCTGGAGATCACGGTACTGCTTGCGGCGGGTTTGCACCGGACGATCCTGACCGCGCTGCTTCATACCTTTCTGGTAGTGCCACTCGGCCGCGGTTTGGCGCCGCGAGAGCTCGGCCTTCCTCTGGTCGGAATGATGGGCGGCGTCTTCCTCGCCGCGCTTCAGCTCGCCGCGCCGGTGATGGCCGCGACTCTGCTGGTTGAGGTGGGGATTGCTTTGATGTCTCGTGTCTCGCCGCAGCTTCCGGTCCTCGCGCTGACGATTCCGACGAAGACAGTCTTGGGGTATGTCGTGCTCGTGGGCTCGCTGGCATTGTGGCCGGCCTTCTTTGAGGCGCGATTCGACGGTTTGCTGAACGGCGTACAGCGATTGTTGCCGGCGCTGGCGATACACGCGTCCTAGCCCGTGTCAGAAGAGGATCTCGATGAGTAGCGATCGTACAGAGAAGGCAAGTCCGAGACGAAAACAAAAAGCAGAGCAGGAGGGCGATCGTCCTCGCAGCAGGGAGCTTCTTTCCGCGGCGGCGCTGCTCGTCGGCAGTCTTACCCTTGGCTGGTGCGGGCGGATGTGGGTTCCGATCTGGACCGGCGTGTATCAGAACGCAATCGCAATGATGCGCACACAGAATCTGAGCGGCGATGCGCTGAGCATGTCCATGCGAAATGCGCTCATCACCGGCGCAGCGCCATGCCTGTTTGTCATGCTGGCGGCTGCTGCTGCGAGCCTGGCTGTCGCCATGGCGCAGAACCGCGGGTTGCGTCTTCAGCCGGCGGGCATTGCACCCAAGTGGTCTCGACTGAATCCTGCATCGAACGCGAAGCACCTCTTCACCACACGCGCCCTGGTGCGCCTCGGCAAATCGCTGATTCCGGTCGTTCTGCTGGCGATACAGCTCGTGCACTTTATCGCGGCGATCACCGCGATGCCCGTGTTCAGTCTTGCGCGTCTGCCGCAGGTCTTTGCGGACGCTTACGAGCTGTTGGTGAACACGGCCTGGATCATGCTGGCGTGGTCGCTTGTGGACTACGTCGTCGAATGGCGGCAGTGGGAGAACCGCCTGAAGATGAGCAAGCAGGAGATGCGCGAGGAATTCAAGGAGACGGAAGGCAATCCCCAAATGAAGGGGCGCATCCGGTCACTGCAGCGGCAAATGCGCCGACGCATGCTGCGCGCAGATGTGAAAAAGGCAAGCGTCGTGATCACCAACCCAACGCACTACGCCGTAGCGCTTTCCTTCGACATGACCACCATGGAAGCGCCAAAGGTGCTGGCAAAAGGGCGTGATCTGCTGGCCGCACAGATCCGGGAAGAGGCACGCTGGGCCGGTGTACCACTCGTAGAAAATCCGCCGCTCGCTCGTTCGCTCTATCGCACCGTCGAACCGGGACAGAGCATACCGGCTGAGCTGTATGCAGCCGTCGCTGCGATTCTTGCCTACCTCTTTCGCCAGGAGGCGGAGGAACGCATGCGCCGTATGCATGAACAGCGCCGCGGCGAAGCCGCACATTCTACCGGCGCCATTCCGCGCCAGAGCACGCCTGGGGCTGCCTTCGGGTCAGCCACCGCTCAGGAGGCCCAATGAGTTCGTCCGCCGTATTGACTGCGCCCGCCGGCAGTTCGCCGGGCGGCGCCGCCACAAAGAACAGCGCAGGTCGTCCTGCATGGGCACGATGGCTCACGACGGCGCGGGATTTTGCATTGCCCGGTGCGGCAATCAGCATCGTCTTTGTGATGCTGGTCCCGCTGCCGTCGCTTGTGCTCGATCTGCTGCTCGGGCTATCGATCGCCGCTGCCGTGCTGGTCTTTCTGTCTGCGGTGCAGGTGCGCAAGGCGGTGGATTTTTCCGTCTTTCCAACCGTACTGCTGTTGCTCACACTCTTTCGCCTCTCACTGAACATAGCTTCCAGCCGCCGCATCCTGCTGCATGGCAGCGAAGGCATATCGGCAGCAGGCAGTGTGATTGAGGCTTTCGGGCAGTTTGTCGTTGGCGGTAACTACGTGGTCGGCTTCGTGCTTTTTCTGGCGCTGATCGCCATTCAATTTCTGGTTGTGAGCCACGGCGCGGTGCGTACCGCTGAAGTGACGGCACGATTCACACTGGACGCCCTGCCGGGCAAACAGATGGCAATTGACGCCGATCTGAACGCTGGCCTGATCGACGAAGCGGCCGCCCGCAAGAGGCGTGAAGCTGTGGCTCGCGAGGCCGAGTTTTACGGCGCAATGGACGGTGCGGCGCGCTTTAACCAACGCGATTCCATGGCGACGATTCTGATCACGGCGATCAATATCATTGCGGGCCTGCTCATAGGGACACTGCAGCAGGGTGTGGCCCTGGACGAAGCTCTAAGAACCTACACCACCCTGACCGTAGGCGACGGGCTGGTCACGATGATTCCGTCGCTCCTGGTCTCGGTTGCGGGCGGGATGGTGCTAACGCGCGCGTCCTCCGCAGGCGCCCTGGGTTCGGAGATTGGTGCGCAACTCCTAGGTCGTTCAGCGACGCTATACATGTCTGGCGGCGTGCTGGGAGTGATGGCTCTGGTGCCGGGCCTGCCGAAAGTGCCATTTTTTGTCATCGCTGCAGTGTTGTTTTTCGCCGGACGACAGGTCGCCCGCCGCCCGCTGGCACATGCGGCCAATGACTCCACGGACGCTGCGGCGAAGAAGGAAGATGCGAAGGCACAGAGCGAAAATCTGGCCGGGCTGCTGCGCATGGATGAACTCTCCCTCGAGATCGGATTTCAGCTAATTTCTCTGGTCGACGAGAAGCAGGGTGGGCAGATGCTGTCGCGCATCCGGACCTTGCGGCGGCATCTAGCGACAGAGCTCGGCTTTGTCGTGCCGCCGGTTCATATCGCGGACAATTTGCGTCTCAAGCCGAGGGAGTATGTCATCTCGCTGCGGGGAGTCGAGATTGGGCGCTGGCAGACCGAAAGCAATCAGCTGCTGGCGGTCTCGGCGGATCCGCAGGCGCGCGCTCTGCCAGGCAAAGAGACCCGGGAGCCAGCCTTCGGAGTAAGTGCTCGCTGGATTGCTCCCGCGCTTGAGGAGCAGGCTCTGGCGGCGGGCTACTCCGTCGTCGACCCAACAACTGTCATCACGATGCATCTGTCGGAACTGGTTCGACGGTATGCGCAGGACCTCCTGAGCCGCGCGGAGACAAAACGCCTGATTGACACGCTAAACGAGTCGCACCCCAAGCTGGTCGAGGAACTGATCCCCAAGGTAATGACGCTGGGCGAAGTGCAGCGCGTTCTGCAGCAGCTTCTGCGCGAGCAGGTTTCCATTCGCGATCTGGGCACCATCCTCGAAGTCCTGGTCGAGGCCGCGTCCGCTAACAAGGCGTTGCCACACCTGGTCGAGTTGTGTCGCCAGGCGATGGGACGGCGCCTCGTCCAGCCTCATCTGGATGCAGATGGAGCCCTTCCAGTGCTGCTGCTCGACCCGGCTATCGATGAAGAGCTGCAGGCCTGCTTCGGTGACGGGGGCCGCAACATCAGTGAGCGAAGCGCGCTGTCCACGCCGGTGATCCGGCGCATGGCGGATTCTTTGAAAAGGCTAAGTGGCGGAGCAAACGCAACGGCATGGCCCGTGCTTCTGTGTCAGAGTCCGGCGCGATACCACATTCGACGCTGGCTGGAGCCTGCGGTACCCCGA
>DASZGZ010000015.1:0-6500 GCA_035938355.1 Acidobacteriaceae bacterium | reverse complement strand
CCGCCCAGCAGCCACTTGACTGATCCGCCGACGGCGAAGTCGACGTGGAGCGCGCGGACATCGACGGGCAGGATGCCGGCGGACTGGTAGAGGTCCGCGACCACGTAGGCGCCGACGGAATGAGCGCGACGGATGATGGCGGCGAGGTCCTGCACGTAGGAGGAGCGGAAGGCAACGTGCGAGATGCTGACCAGGCGCGTCTCTTCGTCGATGGCGTCGAGGAGCGGTTCGAGCGGCAAGGTCATGCCGTCCGGCGAAGGTACGGTGACGATGCGGGCGCCCTGACGCGCGAGGCCGTGATAGATGTAGTCGTTCGATGGGAAGTTGAGGCCTTCGGTGACGATCTTGTTGCGGCGCTCCTGCCAGTCGAAGCAGGAGGCGATGACCCACTGGCCGGTGGAGGCGTTCTGGTTCATGACGACCTCGCCCGGGACGGCGCCGATGATGGAAGCGATGAGGTCGCCGACGGTGACAGACATCTCCCACCAGCCCTCATGCCAGGCGCGTACGCCGCGGCTGGCCCAGGTTTCTGTGTACGCAGAGAGCGAATCGGCGGTGCGGCGGGGCATGGCGCCGAGCGAATGGCTGACCATGTAGGTGGTGTGAGCGAGGATTGGGAACTCATCGCGCCATGCGAGCAGCGGATCGGAGATGGGCGCGGGGGCGGGCGTAGCCATAGGGATCTTCTATAAGCAGGATTGCTAAGAGCACCCGAAAGGGCCCACCTGCAACCGCTTTCTACCTACGTCGGCGTCTAAAAGGAGTCCACCACAAGTGGATTCCTCCAAAGACACAGACACAGGAAAACACCACCAGTCCAACGTACGCCGCGACATCTTGGACGCTCATCATTTGTATATTATGAACCCGGCCCAGACATCGACTTTGATTCAACTTGATCGCTTCAGACCGCCGCCGCGGCTGGCTTGCGCGCGAAGATATATGCCCGGCGGCTCTGATGTTCCACTTCGGGTGCGTAGGGTTCGCGCTCGATGATCTCTTCGATGACGAGGCCGGCAGCTTCCAGTTCGCTCTTCACCGCCGGCGGCTGAAGGAAATGGAAGTCCATCGCGATGGGTCGATCCCACCACTCGTTTCGGTGGATCGTTTCGTCGCCCACATGGTGGGCGAGCAGCAGCAGTCCATCCGGTTGGAGTACGCGCGCCATCTCTCGAAAGACCTGAGGCAGAGATGCTTTGGGGAGATTTACAACAGCGTAGAAAGCGGCGATGCCGGCGAGCGATGCGTCGGGAAGGTCGAGTGCGAGCATGTTGCCCGGGCGGAAGGTGATGTCCGGATTGAGGCGCCGGGCTTCTTCCAACATGCGGTGTGAGAGATCCAGGCCAGAGACGCTCGTACCGGCATCGCGCAGATAGCGCGCGATGTGGCCGGGGCCGCAGCCCATATCGCAGACGTCTCCTTTGCCTTTGACCCTGGAGGCGAAGCGGGTGAGCAGTTCGCGATCGAGCGGCTTGTGCTGGAGCTCGGTGTAGATGTGGCGGGCGTATTCGTCCGCGATGCGATCGTAGCTTTTTTCAATCGTGCGAAGCGCCTGCTCGTCCATGCCGTCCTTATAGATAGCTGACGAGCAGTGTATGTGCAACGTGGGAAAAAAGCGCGGGCCGCGACAGTGATTGCGCGGCCCGCGTTGAGGAGTGAGCTTTATTTGTAGACCGGTGAGATGGTGATGGAGTCCAGGTCGGGCGCGGCGTTGCTGGGGTTGCCGAAGGCGATCGTATTGTTGCCAGCGTTCAGCTGCACCGGGATGACGGTGCTGGCCGGGGAGCCAAAGCTGGTGCCGTTGAGGTCGAGCTCCTGTGCCGTGCCGTCGTTTACCGACAGGAAGAACGACCGTGGTCCGCTGGTGAGGTAATCGATCTCCATGTTGTATGTGCCTGCTGCGGGCACGTTTACGTTGGTGAAGATGGCGGAGGCGCCGCCGCCCAGGAAACCGGCTTTAGCGAGGCCAGAGCAGTTGCCGCAGAAGCCGCCACTGGCGTTTCCGGTGAGCGTGGCGTACTCGCCTTCGTAGGTGGTGGCTGTGGGATAGGGTTCGTTGCCGTCGCCGCTGATGACGATGCGATCGAGGTCGGGCGGATAGCTGACGGGGTTGCCGAACTGGATGCTGTTGATGCCGGCGTTGAGTTTGACTGGAATGGTGAGCTGCGAAGGCACATTGCCACTTCCGCCACTGGAGTTGAGCGTGATGTCCGGGCCGCCGTTGACGTTGATGATGTAAGAGCGGGTGCCGTTGGTGAGCGAGTCGACCTCCATGCGATAGACTCCGGCTTTCTTCACCTCGACATCTGCGAAGGTGCCGTAGTTGTCCGGGCCGATGCCGAGAAAGGTGATCTTTGAGCCGGAGGCGCAAAGTGAGCATGGCTGGATGTTGGCGGCGCCATGGAGGATGGCCGAAGAGCCGTTATAAACCTGCGATGGCGGCGCGGGAACGGAACCGACGCCGCGCACAAGGAAGAGACGCGCGCCGTGTCCGGGCAGGACAGTTGAGAAGGAATTGAAACTAGGGCCAAGCTCGGTGTGGCTCCACAGATCGCGCATGCTGACTGCGTTCGCGAAGCCGAGATCTTTCCAATCGAAGGTGACGCTGGACGGAAGCGCGTTGAGGTTGAAGAGCGCGACATAGTACGCGCCGTTGCCGAGGCTGGAGGCCCAGACGGGAGTGAAGCCCGCGTTGATCTGGATTGCGGGATGGCCGGAGCGATCGACGGCGAGGACTTCGTCGTTGGTGAGCGCCTGTTTGCCGAACACGGTGAGCCGCGTGAGGTCGCCGCCGATAGAGAGCGGCGCATTCGCCATGGCCCAAAGCGTCATTGCGGTCTGCTGCTCGGTGTCGGTGATGCCGTCCGTTGCGCCGTTGCCGATTTCGAGCGAATCAAGATCGTTCCAGCCGAGGGTGGGGCCGGAGGTGTGCTCCCAACTGGGGAGATCGAGGAAGCGGACTTCGATGCGCGGCCATTCGGTGAGCAGCGGGCAGTCGCCTTCGCATTCGACATCGCCTTGGATGCGGCGCGCGTTTGAGGTCTGCTGCCAGTTGCTGATGTAGTCCTCATCAAGCGCCCAGGAGATGGTGAGCCAGATGGGGCGGCCACTTTGTCCGATGGCCTTGGAGTAGGCCATGACGTCAGGGATGTTGTTGATGGAGAGATCGTCGTGGTAGGAGCCGGGAGTTACTGAGTCGAGCTTGATGTAATCAATGCCCCACGATGCATAGAGATTGACGATGGAGTTGATGTACTCCTGTGCTCCGGGCTTGGTGAAGTCGATCTTGTAGCCAAAGCCAAATCCGTTGCCGATGGTGAGTGGCTGCACCACGATGTCCTGCGCGTGATACGAGGTACCGTAGATCGGCAAATTTGATGAGACAATCTGGCCGCCGATTCCCGGGAGCAGATAGATGCCGACCTTCTGGCCGTTGGCGTGGATGTGCTGGATCATCTGGAGGAAGTGCGGGAACTCCGTCGTGTTCCAGAGCGAGCGTCCGTAGCCATCGATGTCGCCATTCCAACCCGCGTCGAGATTGATGTACTGGAAGCCATGAGCTCCGAGGCCGGAGGTGCGCATGGCGTCGGATTGGGCGAGGATGTTCTGCTCATTCATCACCGTGCTGGAGGGGACGATGGTCTGCTGACTGAAGGTGCTCCAGCCCTGGAGAGGGCGTGCGCCGAGGCCATTGACCTGCGCGAGGGCTGTGGGAACCATGCCGAGAAGCGCGGCGGCGACAGCGACGGCGATGCGGGGGAGAGTGCGGCTGCAGCGGCGAAGCACTCCGCAGCGTGTTCGGTTGGTGTGGGCTTCCAGCGTTCCCAGGGGGAGTGTCGTCGGCATGGGTGTTCACCTCATTGAATGTCTCTGTTTCAAAAATGAAACGGAATTTTCATGCGCGAAACACTCTATACCGCAAATGTAAGCGGTGACAATGCGACGCAGGAAATTAATTTGATGACTCGCGCACAGGAGCCGGCGTGAGCGGATAAGTGCTTTCAGGCTAATGACTTGTGAAAGACGACGAGTGGCCCATTCTGGCTACCAGAATGGTTAAAGGAGCCGTGCGCCCGCCAGTTCTTCGAGGACGGCAAGCGGGGCGTGCCGGGGGGCGACCATCGCTTCAGGGGAGACGAGAAAGGTCTGCTCGAGCGCGTACTGCCCGCAGAGGACGGCGTGCGGGACCATGTCGGTGTAGACCATCCAGCTGGAGCCCGGGGGGAACTGGTAGTCGTACTTGGGACAGGAGCTTTGGAAGTCGCGGTTCTCTTTGAGGAAGTTGTGGAACCGCATCATGAAGTCGTCGTAGGGCGAGCGTTTGAGCGCGGGCGCAGCGGCGCCGAGTCCGATGCCGGTGGCCAGAGATTTGAAGGCGCGGCCGATGCCGGTGTCTGGTTGCGGGAGGGCGATCTCCGCTGGTGCGTACCTGGTGGCGACGGTGCGGAAGGGATCGCTGACGATCCAGTCGCGAGTGCGCGTGGGATGAATGTTGTTGAAGAAGCGAAGAATGCGCGCGCCGTGCGTGGGACGGGTGGGGAAGGCGTCGGTGTGCAGCAGATCGTTGCGGCGGCGGAGCGGCAGGTCACGGCCTTCTTCCTCCTGCGGGCGGAAGCTGGCGTAGTCGAGCTGCCACCTGCCGTCGTAGGGAGAGAGGAAGCCGGTAAGGAACGCGGTGACGGACTGCGAGTAGTTGCGCATGATGCCGCGCAGGCGGTCGACCGCGGCGGGGTTCGCCGTCTTCGTGTCGACGCCGCTGAGCTCGCCGGCCTTTGGCTTATAGGCGATGTTCTTATGCAGGGAGCTGTCGGACTGCTGCTGGCCGCGGAGGAACTGGAGGTCGGAGTCGGTGAGCGCGATGGGGCTCTTGGGAAAGAAGAGGATCGAGCCGGCTTCGAGCTGCTCGCACCACTCGCGATGTTGTTCGGGTGAGCCGGCTTCTGTCGCAGTGATAGTGACGAGTGACATGGGAACGATTAGCGTCCGCTAAGTTTGCGCTGCAGCCAGATGCCGAGGAGCACGGCAAGGCTGACGATCAAAACGAAGATGCCGGCGGGCAGCGCGATGAACTTGTAGCCGATGTCGAGGGTGACGTGATGACGGCCGCCGCGGTCGTAGATCATCAGGCCGAAGATGCTGAGAAAGGTGACACCGAAGAAGGTGATGAAGCCGAGGGCGACGGCGATGAGGGCGCTCGAGAAGAGACCGAAGCCGCCGACGGGAATCCCCCAGATGGAGAAGTTGGCGTGGGCAGTGCCGGGGCGGCCGGGATCTGGATTGGAGACGGGGCCGGAGTTGCTGGCGGAGATTGCGGACATATGAAGAAGAGCGCTCTCAGCTAGAATACTCAAGATGGGGCATACCGCACAGACAGAGCTGTTGCCGGCCGCCGACGTGGCGCGGCAGACGCCGGTCATGCAGGCGGAAAACGGCATCTGCTACGCGACCTTTGGCGACCACAAGCTGCCGCCGGGTGAGCTGGAGCAGGTGATTGGGGCAGTGCCACGCACGGTGGCGGCTGCGCTGAAGCATCGCGCCTATTATTTTGTGCCGCTTACCATTCATGAGCAGGACGGCGACAACATTCCGGACGACGCGCACTCGAGCGGCGAGACGCTGATTGCGCCGCAGTACACGACGGAGCTGAGCGATCGCGCGATCTGCCATCGCAATGTGCACTTTGCCGGGGCGGACTACATATTTATCTCCACGCGGCTGATGCAGGACAAGTTTGCACTGGCCTTTGAGCTGTTCATCAATATCGGCCACCACTTTGTGGATGCGGCCGGGGTGCCGGCGAGTTTTGGCGAGCTGGTGGACCGGCAGGCGATGGCGCAGGTGCGTGGCGAAACCAGCCACGATGCGTGGGAGAGCCGGGCGCGTGCTTACGGCGAGCTCCGCCTGGAGCCGGTAGAGCGCGGGCGCGGGGGACGCGGCGATCGCATTACGGCCTACGAGGCTGCGAGTTCCAGGGTCGACGAGAAGGCGAAGACGTCTTATATCCATGCGGCCTTTGCGGATGCGCTGGCGGTTTACCTGCTGTCGCTGACGCTGGACTTCGACTACGTCGATCTGCGGGAGCGCGAGTATCCGCTGCTGGCTTCGCCCGCATTGGCGGAGCGGCTGCGCGCGGTGGCCGCGCTGTTTCCGCCGAACGCGGGGTACCAGTTCCAGGTGCTCTACCGCAGACGGTAGTGCTGGCCGCGCGGGTGGCGTCCTTTGGCCCGGCTGCTTTGAGGCCTCGACGTGACACGAATCTGACGGATCAGGAATCTAACGGACCAGGAGGTACGGTTTGCTGTCTCGCGAATCGGTAATGGAGCTATTGCCGGAGACGAAATCTCTGGCTCGGAGCGGCGGCGAGACGCTGTTCACGATCCTCGCGGCCATCAGCGCCTGCCATCTGCTGAATGACCTGATCCAGGCGACGATTCCGTCGCTGTATCCGCTGTTCCAGCGCATCTTCGGTCTGTCGCTGGGGCAGATCGGGATGATCACCT
>DASZGZ010000014.1:0-5965 GCA_035938355.1 Acidobacteriaceae bacterium | reverse complement strand
GTCCTCGACATCCTCGATGCCAACGGAAATGCGCACCATGCCGTCCGTGATCCCGATCTTGCGGCGGCCCTCTTCGCCCAGAGCGGCGTGCGTCATGGTTGCCGGATGCGAGATCAGCGTCTCGACACCGCCAAGGCTTTCACCCAGCGTGCATACACGCACGCGCTTCAGCACATCATTCGCGCGCTCGAGTGAACCGGTCTCAAACGTGATGAGCGCGCCGAAGCCGGACATCTGCCGCTTTGCAAGCTCGTGCTGCGGGTGTGTCGGGAGCCCAGGATAGAAGACCTTTTCGACGCGTGGATGCTGCGCAAGCCACGCGGCCACCTGGCGCCCGCTCGCGTCGTGCTGGCGCATGCGCACTGCCAGTGTCTTCACGCCGCGCAGGATGAGATAGGACTCGAACGGCGAGAGGATTCCACCGGTGCACTTCTGGATAAAGGCAAAGCGCTCCGCGTGCTCCGGTCGTGTGCCGACAAGCACGCCGCCCAGCCCGTCCGAGTGGCCGTTCAGGAACTTCGTCGTCGAGTGCATCACCAGATCGGCACCAAGCTCAATCGGCCGCTGAAAGTACGGCGACATGAAGGTGTTGTCCACACACAGATCGACAACGTCGCCTACTCGCTTTGCCTGCTCGCGGCAGACCGCGCTCACCGCGCGGATGTCGGTCAGCTGCATCAGCGGATTCGTCGGTGTCTCGATGTGCACCAGGCGTGTGCGCGGTGTGAAGGCGCGCCGCACATTTTCCGGATCGCCGGTGTCGACATAGCTGAACTCGATGCCGTAGTGCGCCACGATCTGGTTGAACAGCCGTGGCGTGCCGCCATACACATTCGATCCGCAGATGACGTGATCGCCCGTCTTCAGCATCGCGACCAGTGCTGAGATTGCCGCCATGCCGCTCGAAAAAACGTGGGCGGAGCTGCCGCCCTCAAGCGCGGCCAGGTTCTGTTCGAGCGCGGTGCGCGTCGGATTCGAGACGCGGGAGTATTCGTAACCTTTGTTCTTACCGATCTCCTGCTGCGCATAGGTCGAAGTGAGATAGATAGGCACATTGACGGCGCCGGTGGTCGGATCGGGCTCCTGACCGGCGTGAATGGCGCGCGTCGAAAAGCCTTGCTGCGGATTGCTCATGAAATCTCCTGGTGGGTGCACAATGTCCGTGGTAGCAGCAGCGACATTCAAGCGTCGCACGATCCGTTCTTCGCTTCCATGCGAACAGTCCGCTTATTTGCCGCCTTCGAAGATGTTCTTTGACAGATACCGCTCGGCTGAGTCGGGAATGATGGTCGCGACGCGCTTGCCTGGCCCGAGCTTGCGTGCGACCTCGAGCGCTGCGTAGACCATGGCGCCTGAGCTTGAACCACCCAGCAGCCCCTCTTCCGCAGCCAGCCGCTTCACCATGGCGAAGGCATCATCGTCGGTGACCATGATCACATCGTCCGCCAACTCCGGATGAAAGGTCTTGGGAATGAAATGGACGCCGATGCCTTCCACACGATGCGGTCCCGGCGGGCCGCCCTGCAGAATCGACCCCTCCGTCTCAACCGCGATCGCCACCACCCGCGGATTCCTCTTTTTCAGCCCGCGCGCGACTCCGGAGAAGGTGCCGCCGGAGCCGATGCCGGCCACCAGCGCGTCGACGCGGCCCTCCATCTGCTCCCATATCTCGGCAGCCGTGGTTGCTTCGTGGAAGTCCGGGTTGGCCTGGTTTTCAAACTGAAAAGCGCCCCAGGATCCTGGCGACTCCGCCACTGCGGCCCTGGCTGTTTCGATCGCGCCCTGCATGCCGTCCTTCTCCGGAGTGCGAATGACCGTCGCGCCGAAGCCACGCATCAGGATGCACTTCTCTTCCGCATAGCCTTCCGGCACAAATAGCGTGACATTGTAGCCGCGATTGACACCGATGAGCGCTAGTCCTACCCCGGTGTTGCCCGCGGTGGCCTCGAAGATCTGCGCCCCGGGGGCGATCAGTCCCTCCTGCTCGGCGCGCAGGATCATTCCCAGCGCGGCGCGGTCCTTGACGCTGCCGCCGGGGTTCAGGAACTCCAGCTTGGCAAAGACCTCTCCCATTTCGGGTGTGCAGAGCCTGGTGAGCCGGAGCATCGGGGTTTGGCCGACCAGGTCGGTGATGTCGTCGGCAACGCGCAATGCGCCGCGAAAGGTGGGGGTAGAGGCTTCAGTCCGCATAGAAGAACCGACTAGTGTAACAGCGCCAAAGCTGCGGACTTCGGCGGGGTCGCAACGCCCGGGTCGGGCGTTACCTCTTCCTGCCTGCAGGGGCAGCTTCCCCTGGCGTGTGTGGGAAATAGCCAGGCCTGGTGCGCACGCTCAGCTTGCCGTACGCCTTCGCCTTGGCATCGACGTGCACCACTCGATAGCCGCCCATGCTCGCTGGTTTGCTGGAGTGATAGCCAATCGTGTACTGATTTCGGATGTCACGCGCCACTTCTGCCGCAATCTGGTCGACCTGGCCCAGATTCTTTGGAAAAAAGGCGAGGCCTCCTGTCTCATCCGAAAGCAGTTGCAACGCACGTCGCGCGCGGTGCGACTCACGCCCGCCGCCGCCCGCGTCGTCAAAAAGCAGACCGATGGAGTAGACGACGGGGCCCTGCAGGTCCTGGATGCGGCGCACTGTCTCTTCAAGATTGGTGCCGGAGGCATTGTCCTCACCATCGGTGATGATGAGCAGCACCTCCTTCGCCTTCTTCGCGTTCTTCGACATATAGTCAGCGGACGCGATGACGGCGTCGTAGAGGGCGGTGCCGCCTTTGGAGTCGATGTGTGAAAGGCCATCGCGCAGCCTGTTGATGTCGCTGGTGAAGTCCTGGTCGATATACGCCTCATCGGCAAAGTTCACCACAAAGGTCTCATCGTCGGGGTTCGAGGCGCGCACCATGTCCAACGCCGCTTCGTTCACCGCCTGCCGCTTCGTACGCATGGAACCGGAATTGTCGATCAGCAGACCAATGGAGACCGGGACGTCCTGCTCCTGGATCGAGGTAATGGCCTGCGGCTTGCCGTCCTCAAAGACGTGGAAGTCGTCCTTACTTAGCCCGTTGACCAAGTGACCGTGATCGTCGACCACGTTGGCGCTGAGGACAACCTCGTCGACATCCTTAGTCAGCGTGTATCCGCCGTTCCTGCCCTTTGCTACTTGGCCGACCTGCTGCCCGGCTGGTGCCGCTGTACCGGCTGCGGCTGGGCCACCGGGACCGGGGGTGGGGACAGGATCGCGGTCGACGTTGAGCGGCGGCTGCTGTTCTGCGGGCAGAGGTAGGGCAGGGTTCTGTTGTGCGGGTAGGCCGCCGCCAAAAGCCAGCAGAAGAAAAAATGTGAGTGCAGTTCGCAAATGTCGATTATTGCGCCGGGGCATAGTATCCGGTTCGGGCATGGACGGTAAGCGGCGGCAGCCCGGCGGGTGGCACCAGCTTTACCTTCACTTTACGCCATTTGCCGTCGCGCTTCGGATCGGAAGGTTTGTAGCCGAGAACATATTGATTGCGCAGTTCGGCGCTGATCTTGGTGGCGATGTCCGTCATATCCGAGATGTCGTCCACGCGGAAGAGCTGGCCACCTGTCTCCTCGCTGAGATCATGGAGCAGCAACGGTCCGTTGCGCTCTTCGGTCGTGGCCGCGTAGGCGTCGAAGATGCCGATAGCGAACAACTCCGTATCCGACTCCCGCACCAGGTTGCGCACCTCGTTCTCGGTATAGCGGCTGCGATTGTCGCCGCCGTCAGAGACAATCAGGATTGCCTTGCGCTCGTAACGCGCCTGCTTCATCTTGTTCACGCCGTAGTAGATCGCATCGAGCAGAGCGGTGCGGTGTCCGGCGCGCACTGTCTGCAAGCGCGCCTCTATGTCGTCGACCGACGAAGTAAAGTCCTCAATCAGTTCAGGACGGTCGTTGAATCCGATGATGAAGAACTCATCCTGGGGATTGGAGGTGCGGAGAAACTCGATGATCGACTCCCGTGCGCGCACCACTTTGTTGGTCATGCTGCCGCTCAGGTCCATGATGATGCCGATCGACACCGGCGCGTCCTCTGCGGAGAAACTCTTGATCTCCTGCGGGTTGTTGTTCTCGAAAAGGAAGAATTCATTTCTGGAGAGTCCGGTCACCAATCGATTGAGCGGATCAGTCACCGTCAGCGGGATGAGTACCAGGTTCACGTCGACACGGATCCGCTCCCCGGGACGCGCATGCAATGCGGCCTTTCCCTCTGCCGGCGGAGGACCAGACGGAGCCGCCGGTTTCGGCGGAGGCGGCGTGACATGAATCTGATTGAGCGGGTCGTCCTGTGCGTGCAGCCGAATGGTCTGCGCTGCGCCGGCCATCAGCAGCACCAAAAGCAGCGTGCAAAAGCCTCGGCTGTGGTGAGCAAGCCGCGACATGGACCAGCCTGTAGACGTGGATACCATGCGGCAATCCTTGATGAGCGCCATGCTACACGATTGACATACTGCCTGACCCGTTAGAAATTCTAGCGCGCCGATGTCACGCGAATGTCACCACTCAGTGGCAAGGAAGTGTCCGCTCCTGCGGCGCATACGCCGAAGTCCGCGCACGTCGCGCTGCCCCGCCGCTGCCGTCCGCCCCCGCGTGGTCTAGTACAATCTCCAAAACTGATGGCACGCATCTATCCCTTCCGCGCCACGCGCTACAATCCCACCGCTGTTCGCATCGAAGACGTGGTCACTCAGCCCTACGACAAGATCACGCCGGCGATGCAGCAGGTCTATTACGGTCGCAGCCCGTACAACCTGGTGCGCATCATCCTCGGCCTGCCCGAATTGTTTGATGAGCCGGGAGTCAACGATGTCTATACCCGCGCGGCGCGGGATTTCCGGGAATGGCGCACGAAGGGCACGCTGCAGACCGACAACGAACCGTCGATCTTTGCCTACTCGCAGCGCTTTCAGGTTCCGGGCAGGGACGAAATGCGGGAACGGCGGGGCTTCATCGCCCTCGGAGGGCTGGAGGACTATACCGCCAGAGTCGTCTTTCGCCACGAGCAGACACTCTCCAAGCCGAAGAGCGACCGTCTGAACCTGCTGAAGGCCACCCGCGCCCACTTCGGCCAGATCTTCATGCTCTACTCTGACCCTGCACAGAGTATCGAAAAGATGCTCTTCCAGAACTTCCAGCCGGAGATCGAGGTCACCGATGACTACGGGGTTTTGCATCGTCTCTCCCGGGTCACGGACGCACATGCGCTCCGGCTGGTAATTGGCTCCATGAGCGACAAAAAGCTGATTATCGCCGACGGCCACCATCGCTATGAGACCGCACTGAACTACGGCAAGGAGCACGCGCCTGCTCATGTGCATCACAGCCGCGAGCGCGATCTCGCGACAACTCTGCCGCATCCGCCGTACCCGGAAGCAGCGGCGATGATGACCTTCGTCAATATGGACAGCGAGGGACTGGTGATCCTGCCGACCCATCGCGTCGTCTTCGACCTGGCGGATTTTCGACCGGAAGCGTTCCTTGAACGCGCAGCTCAGTATTTCGAGTTTGAAAAGCTAAGCACGACAGACGCCGCTGAACTCACGACGAAGCTGGCGGAAGCGGGCTCGGATACCACGGCATTCGTCGCTGTTCTTGCAAACGGCACCTTTCTCTTGAAAGGCCGGCCGCAATTGGTGGAGCAGACTCTGACGCAGTTGACCGAGCGGCAGCGGCAACTGGACGTCGCCCAACTCCACGGCCTGGTGCTGGAGCAGTTGTTAGGTCTCTCCGAGGAGTCGATCCGCGAGCAGCGCAATCTGCGCTATCTGCGGGATGCGGCTGAGGCCGCCGAGCAGGTGACGAAGGGAACGGCGCAGGCGGCCTTCCTCATGAATCCGGCCACCCTGCAGGAGCTGCGCGAGATTGCGTTCAACGGCGAGGTGATGCCGCAGAAGTCGACCGACTTCTATCCCAAGCTCTTGAGCGGCCTCGCCATCTATGCGCTGGACTG
>DASZGZ010000013.1:0-4303 GCA_035938355.1 Acidobacteriaceae bacterium | reverse complement strand
GAGCTGGTCAGCAGGTCGAAGAGCGATTGCACCTGCTCCCGGTAGAACGCCAGGACATGCTCCCGCGCGTCCGTGATCGCCGAAATTGTCACGTCCTGCGTGACGAATGGGTTGCCGTCGCGATCGCCGCCGATCCACGATCCGAAGCTGAGCATCAGGGGCATCTCGCCCGGCGTGAGTTCACGCCCATATTCAGCGGCAAACGCTGAAGCAAGCTCCGCATAGAGCGCTGGCACGGTGGCGAAGATGGATGCGTGGTAGTAATCCAGCCCCATCTTCACCTCGTCGCTCACCAGCGGCCGCCGCGCCCGCACTTCGTCGGTTTGCCACAGCGCCGTGATCTCCGCGGTGACCGCGGACTGCAGACGTTCCAGCTCGCCGTCGGGCAGCGGTATGCGGTCCAGCTTCTCCAGCAGTGCGCTTAGCCGCCGCCGTTTGTAGAGCACCGAGCGCCGGGACACTTCGGTCGGGTGCGCGGTAAAGACGGGAGTGATGTGCACGCGCTCCATAAAGGCGAATGCCGCATCCGCATCGATGCCCGCTTGGCGCATAGCGCGCAAGGTTCCCCGGAACGAGCCGCGTTGTACGGCATCCCCCGTGCCGCGGGCGCTATCGCCGGCGCCCTGCGCTCCCTGCTCCGTACTCATTTGCATGGAGGTGCGGCGCCGCTTGCGGTGGTTCGTCTCCGCCAGGTTGATCAGCTCGAAGTAATAGGCGAAGGCGCGCGTCAACTGGTAGGCATCGGGAAGATCGAGCTTCGCAACCCGCGCCATCTGCTGCTTCAAAAGTTGTGCAGCGCGCCTCACATCGCCACTCGATGCCGCCTCTCGACGCTCAATGGAGAGTTGCCGCAGATCTTCTTCCAAGTGGAATAGCCGCGCGCCGGCCTGCTCCCGCAAAACCTCACCCAGCAACATGCCTAGCGACCGCACATCGCGGCGTAACGGCGCTTCCTTCAGATCGCCGGTGCGCGCTTCCAGTTCTTCCAGGCGCGACAGCCAGCTCTCCGGCTTCCATAGCAGTTGGCTCATCGTGTTTCCAGTATGCGGCATGACCGGACCCGTCCCCGCGCTCTCCCCACTCTGGCGGATTTACGAGATATTTCCTCGAAACTCGGAGGTGCTAGTGACAGCAATCCGGCTTATAGTTAACTATGGCGAACCACTGGCACCCTGCGACTGCCACTTCTGCGTCCTCGTGTACCGACGTATCGACCCCGAGCGCTAACGCGCGCACCGGCATTTCCCGGCCACAGACCTCTTTGCTCGACTCCCGTTTCCACCACGATTCCTGCGGTGTGGGCTTTGTTGCGCGTGTGTCCAACGAGCCGTCGCATGAGGTGCTGGCCCATGCGCTAACCGCCCTCGGCCGCCTTGCGCATCGCGGAGCCGTGGCCGCCGATGGCAAGAGCAGCGACGGCGTCGGCATCATGACCCAGGTGCCACGCAACTTTTTGCTGCGTGCCGCTGGCCTCACCCTCAAAAGTGACCGCACCCTCGCCGTGGGCGTCTGCTTCTTCCCTGCTGACCTCGATCCAGCCCCGGCTCAAAAGGCATTTGAGGAGGCGCTGAAGACGCATCGCTGTCGCCTGCTGGCTTGGCGTGAGGTTCCCACGTGTCCTGAACACCTCGGCCAGCAGGCCCTGGCCTCCGCGCCGCGCATCCTGCAGGCTCTCATCTCCGCACATCCAGCAGATCTGGACCACCGCCTCTTCCTGGCGCGGAAGCAGTTCGAGCGCCGGAAGACCGCCGTGCACATCTGCTCGCTCTCTGACTCCACAATCGTCTACAAGGCGCTGTGCGCTGGTCGCGTGCTTGCCGACTACTATCCCGATCTCGCGGATCCCGGATACGAAACCGCCTTTGCCATCTTTCATCAGCGTTACGCCACCAATTCTGAGCCTGCCTGGAGCCGCGCGCAGCCTCTGCGCATGCTTGCCCACAACGGCGAGATCAATACCGTATGGGGCAACCGTGCGCGCATGGACGCACGCGCCTCAACCATCCCGGCGGAATACTACCCGCTTTACTCGCCCGATGGTTCGGACTCGACCAGCCTCGATGAAGCTGTGGAACTGTTAGCCCGCAACGGCCGCAGCGTAAGCCAGGCAGTTCGCATGCTGGTGCCACCGGCAAAACTCGAGAAGGTTTCCGAGTTTATGCACTACCACGCCGACTGCGTGGAACCGTGGGACGGCCCCGCCGCCCTCACCTTTGCCGACGGTCATCTGGTCGGCGCTGCGCTGGACCGCAACGGCCTCAGGCCCTGCCGCTACTTCATCACCCGCGGCGGCCTGGTCGTCGCCGGCTCAGAGGCCGGGCTGGTCGACCTCGATCCTGAATCGATTCTGGAGAGCGGACGACTCGGTCCAGGCGAGATGCTGGTGGTGGACCTCAGAACCTATGAGGTGCTGAACACGCGAGAGATCCTCGCCCGCTTCGATCGCGAAGTCGAATACGAGACTCTGGTCTCCGACCTCGCTCTGACCGACGCCGAGGGATGGAAGAGCGGCCTGCCTGCGGAGCGGCTCCTGGAGCTACAGCGTCTCTTCGGCTACACGCGTGAAGACGTGCGCATGGTGCTGCAGCCAATGGCCGTCGATGGCAAGGACGCCGTCTGGTCGATGGGCGACGACACTCCCATCGCCGCGCTTGCCCGCTCCCCGCGCCCCGTTTACAACTATCTGCGCCAGCGCTTCGCCCAGGTCACCAATCCGCCCATCGATGCATTGCGCGAAGCGTGCGTCGTCCAATTGCATACACGCCTCGGCCCATGGCCCCACCTGCTGGACCCGCATGCGCGCATCCCTGGCCTCTCGCTTTCCTCGCCCTTCCTCTCGCTGGGACAGGTAGAGGCGCTGCGCGAGCGCAGCCATCCGTTGGCTGCCGATCTGCCCACGGCGGTGCTCGAGTGTGTCTTCTCGCCCACGGAAACTCTCTCCGCGGCAATTGACCGTCTCTGCGCGGAGGCCACGGCACTGGTGACCGGCGGCGCACAACTTCTGCTGCTCACCGATATGCCGGCCGGCCCGGAGAAGCTGCCCGTTCCCATGGCGCTGGCAACGGGCGCTGTGCATCACGCACTTGTCGATGCCGGCATCCGCACACGCGTCGGGCTCGCCGTCGAAGCGGGAGACTGCCGCGATCTGCACCACGCTGCTGTTCTCCTTGGAGCAGGCGCGGGTGCAGTCTGTCCATGGCTTGCACTGCAGAGTGCGGCCGTGGCCGCTCCGGAGAAGGGTGAGCAGAATATGCTCAAGACCTTTGACCAGGGTCTCGCAAAGATCATGTCGAAGATGGGCATCTCCGTTGTGGACAGCTATCGCGGCGCGCATCTCTTCGACTCCATCGGACTGAATGATGACGTGATCTTCCGCTGTCTGCGCGGTACACCCGCGCCGCTCGGTGGCATCGGCTTTACCGAAATCGAGGCGCAGGTTCGCAACGCCTGGCAGGACACCTTCCATCCCGAGCCGCCTGCGGAAGGCGCGCCTCCCAGCGCCGATCTGCCCGACTATGGCTGGGTGCGCTTCCGCAAGTCGGACACCGCGGAGCCGCATGCCTGGCAGCCCCAGCGTGTCAAGGTGGTGCAGAGCAGCGTTGGTTCTGTGCGTGGCGCTGTCGCAGTGGCCGAGCAGCAGACTCTGAATGTCCTGACCGCTGCAACCGAGGCCGCGCCCCAGATGCTGCGCGACATGCTCCATATCCGCGCCGCGGGCCCGGCTCTGGCCGAGGACGCAGTGGAGCCTACTCCTCAAATCACTCACCGTTTCATCGCCTCAGCGATGTCGCTCGGCTCACTCAGTCCGGAGGCGCACGGAACAATCACCGAAGGCATGAATATCCTCGGAGCGCGCTCGAACACCGGCGAAGGCGGCGAGGATCCCGTTGTGTGGGCGCCCGATCCACTCACCGGCGGTCGCGGTCTGCACAACAACAAGATCAAACAACTCGCCTCCGGACGCTTCGGTGTCACCGCGGAGTATCTGGCCAACGCGGAAGAGATCGAGATCAAGATCGCGCAGGGCTCGAAGCCCGGGGAGGGTGGCCAGCTCCCCGCGCACAAAGTTACGGAGTTGATCGCGCGCCTGCGCCACGCGCAGCCCGGCGTCATGCTCATCAGTCCCCCGCCGCATCATGACATCTACTCCATCGAAGACCTCGCGCAGCTCATCTACGACCTGAAGCGCGTCAACCCGCGCGCCGCTGTCGGGGTCAAGCTGGTCTCGTCCTTCGGCGTCGGCACCATCGCGGCGGGCGTTGCCAAAGCCTTCGCGGACTACATCGTCATCGCCGGCCACAGC
>DASZGZ010000012.1:0-5751 GCA_035938355.1 Acidobacteriaceae bacterium | reverse complement strand
CCGCCCAGCAGGCCATGCCACAAAAGAACCTCATCGCAGAGTCAGCATCGACCCTCGGGAAGGTCCTTGCCGGCTTCACGCTTGCAAAAGCGGAGCCACTCATCCGTCACTTTCACTACCTTTGCAATATCGTCGGCCCTGCTCTTGGTCTGCAGAATTCACCCGATGCAGGTTTTGTCCTCGCCGGTGCGATCATCCTCTATTTCTTCGCGACTGGATTCTTCTCGGGCCTCCTGCTCCCGTCGTATTTCATGAGCGGAAAATTCGGTTAGTCACATCGCTTTCTTCATCGGGTACCTTGGTGCGACGTCAGGCAAAAAACCTGCCATTTCACCCCACTCAATTTGAAACAATAAAAATAGGTATCCAGAAAGCAGCACAAAAGGCGGGGCCACGGGCTCCGCCTTTTTTCATTTCCACGCATCGGAGGACATCGATGACCACCACCCCAGAGGACAACTTTCTCCGTCAGGCCAGTGCCGCTGCGCGCGCTGCCGGCCACATCTTCCCCGACTACGCCGCCTGCGAAGCCGCACTCGAATCCACCTGGGGCCAGTCCCGCCTCGCCCGCGAAGCCAACAATCTCTTTGGCCAGAAGCTATCGCTCGATGACGCCGCAGGCATCGGCACCCCCGGCGCTACCGCCGGCATTCCCGGCGTTTCCGCCGGCATTTTAGACATGCCCACCCAGGAATTCCTCCACGGCCGGTGGCTCACCGTTACCGCGCACTGGGCCCGTTTCGCAGACCAGGCGGCCTGCTTTCGCGCCCGCATGGCGCTGCTCCGCCGCCTCGAGCACAGCTATCCCGCCTACGCCCGCGCACTTGCCGCCACCACCGGCGAAGCCTTCATTGAAGAGGTCTCTCGCGGCTGGTCTACCGACCCCCAGCGTGCGGCCAAGGTGCTCGCCATCCATCGCCAGCACAGCGCCAGCTTCCTGCCGCCGGCCCCGGCCACACGCGCCTCGACTGCCCTGACGCAGGCATAACTCCAATCGCTGGACGAATTTACAGCTAAGTCCTTTGCCAGGACGATTTTAGCCCTCGGGAGGTGGCCTAAGCGGCTCAGATCATTGACCTTACGGAAGGCCCTCCCGCACCGGAGGGGGAGGGGGTGAGGGTAACGTTACGCAGTCGAAAAGGGCCGTGAGTGCCGTGTCAGGGGAGGAGACAGGGCAGGAAACGAGAGCACTGATTCTCGATCGCTGTTCTTACGCCGCCGACCGCTTCTTGCCCGACTCCTTGTATTCAGCCAGTAGCAGCGATTCGCGGATCGGCTTCTCGTGCAGCAGAAGCTCCGTCGCCTTCAGGTTCGGGTTCGCATGGAACCACTCCTGCACAATGTTGTTGTGCAGCAGGTTCAGCACCGCCAGCAGCGACATCCCCTGGTGGTGCGCCATCCATTCCTTCACCAGGGCCGGCTTCTTCAGCGACTTCTGATAATCCCCAGCCTCATAGAAGCCATACGCGCCCACCCAGCCCATGCTCTGCATGCGCTTCAGATTTTTGAGCGCCTCCGCCTCGTCAATCATCAGCGCGAGGAAGGTCGAATACGGCGAAATCACCGGACCCGCAATCGCGTCCCACTTCAGCGCGATCGACGGCATGCCGAAGGCGAGATAGTGATAATGCCCCTGGTCGTCCATCTCCGCGTAGCCGCACTCGGAGATGCCCCACGGAATATTCCCGTGCTCCTTCGCATACGCGCGCTGGATCGCGACCACATTGTCCAGCGTGCGCGTCACCAGCGTGTCCGGATACGAGCGCATCCACAGCGCCGGCATCAGGTACTCGAACATCGTGCCCGTCCAGGCGATCAGCGCCGGCCGGCCGTACGCCACCGTATGAATGCGGCCCAGCTTGAACCAGCTCTGTTGCGACGCATCTCCACGCGCCACGGCTACGAACGCGCCGATGCGCGCCTCTGAGCACAGCAGGTCGTAGCAGGCCTTATGCAGCTCCTCCTGCTCTACCATGTAGCCGATCGAAAGGATGCCGCGCGATGGCTCGATCAGAAATGCGAAATCCATCTCCGCAACGCACTTCTCTGCGCGCTGAGCCAGCAGCTTGATCTTCTCCACCAGTCCGGTCTGCCGCTCGCGCGACATCGCCAGCAGCGCGCGCAGCTTCTCGATCAGGTAGGTCTCCGCCTGCTCCACCGCCTTGCCGCCCCATGCGCGCTGCAGCCGCCCATCGAGTTCGTCGATGTACGCGATGCCTCGGCCGATCGCCACCAGACCAGCGTCTTTGATCACCGGTTCCAGCGGCGCAAACTCGCGGTCCAGCCACGGAGTGTAGTCGCGCACCAGCGCGCACACCGCCTCCACCCGGCGCAGCAGCTCGGCCAGCCACCACTCTGCCTCCGTGCGATTCTTCTCGGTCAACGCGAAGGGCCGTCCGTCCACGCCACGCACCGGGTCAAATGCCGGAGACAACTGCGCAGCGAAGCACCAGTCGATCCACTGCCGCAGCTCGTCGCCCATGGGCGGCGATGCCAGCTCCCGCGGCGTTCCGTCCAGAGTCCCCAGCAACGCAAGCTGATCGCGGATGCCGCTCCACAGTCGCGCGTCAATCAGCGGCTCCAGCAACATACTGTCCGCTCCCGAGCGCAGCGTGTAGAACGAGGCCGCCAGGTTCCCGCTATCCACCGACGACACCACCCGCGGCGAAATGGGCTTCAGGGTGCGCGTGTCGTACCAGTTGTAGATGTGCCCGTTGCGCTTCTCCATGCGGTCGAAGGTGTCCAGGCTCGCGTGGCTCAGCGTCACCAACTCCGGCGCCGTCAGGTAGCCAAAGACATGCGCCGCCTGCCGCGCATTCAGCAGCAGACCGAAGTTGGTGGGCGAGACGCGTGCCGCCTCAAACAGATCGTGCTCCTCCACGTTGTCCGGTACAAGATAGTTGTGCGCCGGGCCGCCATACTCGTAGAAGAAGCGCCATGTGCGCAGCGCCATCTCGCGCAGAAACTCCCACTGCTTCGCCGTCAAGCGCTGCCTGTCGTCGCGCGGCGGAGCGTTCAGCCACGCCGTGATGGCGCTCTCAAACAGCCACAGAGCCAACAGCGGCGCCGCCACCACAAGCGACTCCCTGTGCACCGTCGCGATCACCAGCGCCAGCGCGATGGTGAAGAACGGCGTGGCCTGCAGATAGCGATCGACTGGCGTCGTCTTGCCCCCGGTCGACTCCGCCTGTGCCGCCGTCTCCCATTCCAGCAGCCGCTGCCCGGTGATAAACCGGCGCACCAGCGAGCGGATGATCGCATCCAGCGCCATCAGCATCTGGTGCGGCAGAAACGCCAGATTGATCGCCGTGATGATCATGTTCTGGCCAAAGCCGGCAAATGCTTCCTGCACCTCGCCCTTCTGCGGGCTGGCCCACGCCCGCCCTACGCTGAACACCAGAGACACCAGGCTCGGCGCAAACAGCAGGATCACTGTCACCAGCGTCCAGTAGAGCGCTCCCCCCGGCAGGCCCAGCCATCCCGCCACCAGCAGGATCAGCGTCATCGTCTCCACCAGCGATCGCCGCAGGTTGTCGAAGATCTTCCAGCGCGAGATATTCGAGATCGGGTTCTTCACCATCCGTCCGCTCTCGTCCGGAACCTTGCTGAAGAGCCATTGCGCAATCTGCCAGTCGCCGCGCACCCAGCGATGCTGCCGCCGCCGGTAGGCACTGTAGTGCGACGGATAGTCGTCGATCACCTCAATATCCGTTGCGAGCCCTGCACGTGCATACGCGCCTTCGATCAGGTCATGGCTCAGCAGGGAATTGCGCGGGAAGCGCCGGTCCAGCACCGCATGCAGCGCCTCAACCTCGTAGATCCCCTTGCCCGTGAAGATGCCCTCGCCGTACAGGTCCTGGTACGCATCGGAGACCGCGCGGGTGTAGATATCGAAGCCCGTCTGCCCGGAGTAGATCGCCGCCAGCCGCGAGCGCGATGCCGAACGCACACTCACACCCACGCGCGGCTGCAGAATGCCATAGCCCTCGGTCACAATCCGCGATTGCGGATCGATGACCGCCCGATTCAGCGGATGCGTCATCGCGCCCACCATGGCGTGCGCCGTGCCCCGCGGTAGCTGCGTGTCCGAGTCCAGCGTGATGACGTAGCGCACCTTGTGCAGCACATCCATGTTGCCGACCTTCACCGGGAAGCTGTCGAAGTTGCCCAGGATGAACTTGTTCAGGTCCAGCAGCTTGCCGCGCTTGCGCTCCCATCCCATCCACACGCCCTGCCGCGCGTTGAATATGCGGTGGCGGTGCAACAGGTAGAAGCCACCGCCACTCTGTCCCTCGGCATTCTTCTTGCCGTAACGCGCGTTCAGGTTGTTGATCAGCCCCACCGCCAGGTCCACCAGCGGATCGGTATCGTTCGGACGCGGTCGCGAGACCGAGTCCGGCAGATCGCTCAACAGTGCAAAGTGGAGATTCGCATCCTGGTTGGCGAGGTACCGCACCTCCAGGTCTTCGATCAATTCACGTACCTGCTTCTCATTCATCAGCAGCGTCGGAATCGCTACCAGCGTCGTGAACTCCTGTGGCAGCCCCTTGGGAAACTCGAGCTTCGCCAGTCCCGTCGCTTTAAATAGCGCGGCTACCGCGTTATTCACCACGTCGACAGCCCCCTGCGCCGTTGGGATCAGCAGGAAGAGAAACGCCGCCGTCAGGCCGCCCAGTATGGAGTAATTCGGGACAAGCGGGACCATGATCGCGCCGATAAGGACGACGGTAAGCAACAGAATGCCGAGAATGTAGATGTCATCGGCATGGCGCCTCGCAAAGATGCGTGCCCGGTCGATCAGCGATGGTCGGTAGCCCACTTCGGCTGCCAGCAAGGGAAAGCCCTTGTCGATCAGGTAGTAGCCCACATGCGCGCGCCGCGCTGCCAGGCGTGGCGGCGTATTGGCCGGTGCCGGCGCCTGCGCCAGCCGCAACGCGACCTCAGACACCTCAAGCTCGGTCTGTTCCGAGTACCGCGCTATCTCCGACACCCGGTCCCGGTAGCGCTCCCGGCTATCGAAGTCCATGCCCGTATAGGCCCCTACCGGGTCCTGCCGCAGCACGGCGTTGAAGACTACCAGCCCCTCGATCATCTGCGCCCAGTTCGCATAGATCGCATTGCGGATTCCGTCGAAGCGCGCCGCCAGCAAGCCGGCTGCCTCCACATCGAAGGAGTCAGGATCCTCGATCTGCGCCCGCGCCTGCGTCAGGACCTCCTCCACCAGCATGAACTTCACCGCCGTAGGGAAGGCCCACAGCTCGCGCAGAGTAAGCGGATCGGCTTTCTGCACCTCTTCGAGGAACCAGACCACCCAGTCGCTGTCCCAGCGCGACTCGGCGGCCTTCAGATACGTATCCGCTACGGTGACAATGCGCGGCTCGTCGCCCTCGCGCGGCCGTACCACCACCGGCAGGTGCGCCAGCCGCCGCCGGATCGAGTGCATCTCGTCAATCGCCGACTGCAGCAGCCGCGGATTCTCACGCAGCTCCAGCAATGGGTCCAGCGGCTCGCCCGGCTTGTAGGTCGGCATCGGCCGCCGGTCTAGCTCGTTGAATACCTGCCGGTAGGTCGTCTGCGCCGCGCTGATCCGCCGGCTGAAGATGTCGCCCTGTGGCGCGCGCGCCACATGCCACTCCTGCGAGGCCACCTGCGCCGCGTGGCGCATCTGCTCTTCCGTGCGCTCGATCTTCGGCGCCGGCACCTTCGCCACCACCGGCAGTTCCGCCTCTACCATCGAGTCTGCCGGGAGCT
>DASZGZ010000011.1:0-3719 GCA_035938355.1 Acidobacteriaceae bacterium | reverse complement strand
TGCCTTTCACGATCGTCCGGGAGTGAATCCGAAGACGCGCGCCCGCGTGCTGGCGATGGCACAAAAGCTCAACTATCGGCCTAACCTCGCAGCGCGCAACCTGAAACTGAACAAGCGGTTGAGCATCGGGGTATATCTGCCGGAGCAGATCCACTCATTTTTCACGCCGCTGCTCGAAGGCGTGCGTTCGGCTGCGGACAGCGTGTTTGGAGTGGAAATCGATGTTGAATATCGCAGCTATCCGCGGATGGGAGAGGGCGATCTCGCGCTGCTGGAATCGATTCCCGAAGGCCGCTTTGACGGTGTCATCTTCACGCCCGGCGATCCTGCGAAGTCCGAACCGGTGATCAATCGGCTGAGCCGCTCCGGCACTGCGATGGTATGCGTCGCCAGCGACGCGCCGCATACCGAGCGCATGACTGCTGTCTCCGTCGATGCATACGTGAGCGGGGCGCTCGCCGCGGAGCTGCTCGGCCGCACCATTCCGCGCAGTGGCACTGTGGCGATGATCACAGGCGAACTTCACGTCCTGGACCACGCGGAGAAACTGCGCGGCTTCGCCGCCAACCTGGCTCTGCTCGCGCCTCATCTCTCCCTTCTGCCCGTCATGGAATCGCACGAGAGCGCGCAGGAGGCATTGCAACAGACGCGCAATCTGCTGAAGCGGCATCCTGAGGTTGCCGGCATCTATGTGAGCACGGCGAATAGCCTCCCGGTGCTGCGCGTTCTGGAGGAGCAGCAATTGCTTGGCAAAGTGCAGATCATGTGCACGGATTTATTTCCGGAGCTCCTTCCACTCCTGGAAGGTGGACGCATCCTGGCAACGCTGTATCAGCGGCCATTCGCACAGGGCAAAACGGCCTTCGAGATACTGCTGCGCTATCTGGTCGAAAGAGTCCGTCCAGAGCGCCCGACACGACTCGCTCCGCATACGGTCTTCCGCAGCAATCTGCCACTCTTTGCCGATCGCGTTCGCAGCAAGACACGTGCCGCCGCATTGGAAGCGCGCGGCGCCTGACTTGTAGGGTCAGCTCGCGCTGGCACCCTCGGTCCGATCTCCAATCGGATCCTCGATTTGATCCTCGATTTGCTCGAGGCTGCGTCCCTTCGTCTCCGGCACCAGAGCGCGTACGCAAAACCAGCCCACGAGGCACGTTCCCCCATAGACCACGAAGGCTCCCGACTGGCCAAAGGCGTGGGTGAGTGTGGGGAAGGAGAAGGTGAGCAGGAAGGACGATGCCCACAACGAGGAGACGGCCAGCGAGACGCCACGCGCGCGAATGCGGGTGGGGAATATCTCCGTGATGAGCACCCACGTTACCGGCGCAAGCGTCATGGCATAACAGCCGATGGCACAAAGCGTGAGCAGAAGAATGGGCAGGCCATGCAGGCGCAGGTGATAGACGACCGCCAAAGCAATATGAACCACACCAACGCTGGCACAGCCAAGGAGCATGAGGAAACGGCGCCCGATGCGATCGACAAAGAGCATGGCCAACAGTGTGAAAACGAGATTGATGGCACCCGTGATCACAATGTTGAACAGGATGTCGCTCACGCCGTAGCCGGCGCTGCGATAGACCTCCTCCGCGTAGTTGAAGAGGATGTTGATGCCGCTCCACTGCTGCAGCACGGCAAGCCCGATGCCGATGAGCGCCAGGCGTCGCACGCCGGGCGACGCGAGTTCCCGCCAGCCCGTCTGTTGAGCGCGATCACGCTGCAGATGCTCTGCGATGCTTTGGACCATCACATCTGCGTATTCACGGCCGCCCATGCGTGCAAGGATGGATTCCGCGTCAGCCGTTCGATGACGAGACAACAGCCAGCGCGGGCTCTCCGGAATGACGCCCGCTAGAAGAAACAACAGCACTGCAGGGACGGCGACTGCAGTAAACATCCAGCGCCATCCGTATTGCGCGTTCCACGCAGTAATTGAGAGCGAGCCGCTGAAGAGTCGTGCGCCGCGCGTGCCAATCTGCCAGTCGAAAATCTGCGCCCCGAGAATGCCACACACGATGGCGAGCTGATTGAGACTTACCAGCCGGCCACGCCACTGCGCTGGACTGATTTCGGCAATGTACATCGGTGAAATGTTGGAGGCGAGCCCGATGGCCAGCCCGCCGACGATGCGCCATGCGATGAATGCGGCAAACGAGAAGGCCCAGCCAGTGAGCACCGAAGAGACGGCGAACAAGGCGCCGGCCAAGAGTAGGGAACGCTTGCGGCCTATGGTGTCGCCGACTGTGGCCGAGAGGAGCGATCCCGCAAGGCAGCCAATCAGCGCGCAGCTATTGGCCCAGCCGATGAGCGTATCTGTTGTCAGATGAAAGTATGCTTCATAGAAGGGCTTTGCGCCGCCAATCACGACCCAGTCATAGCCGAAAAGAAATCCACCGAGTGCTGCAACAGCGGCGATCCAGAGTAGATATCCCAGGCGAAGCTGCTGCGCGTGGGGTTCGAGGGGCGATGAAGCCGAGGGTGCGGTGTGCACGTTTTATCTGGCCCGTGAGGCGTTTGTCGATGCGGTATGCGCTGCTGTTTCGCGCAATTCGAGCTCTGCGTGTTGCAACAGGTCGGATGCGCCGGCGTGATTGCTGTCCAGCGCGAGTACCGCGCGCAGCATCGGAATGGCCGCCTCCGCACCGTTGCAGCCATAGGCAGCTTGTGCACGGAGGAAGGAGGCGAGCACGCGGTTGCGATGGCCCAGATCCTCCCGGAAAAGCAGCATCGTTGCCAATGAAGTGGCAAAGTAATCGATCTTCGGTTCCTGCACTTCCAGTTCATTCGCATATGCTTCGATACTGTCGAAGACCTGCTCGGCCTGCTCGTGCTGCTGCAATTTTTCAAGCGCAGCGCCTCTCCAGTAGGTCATGTCGGAGACCGTGAGCACACTCATCTGCTGGAAGTCACCGGCTTCTCGCGCTGCACGCCGCCACCAGCGCTCTGCCTCCTCTTGATTGCCGGCGGCCGCGTGCGCGACGCCAAGTGCATATTCGATGTCACTCTTATTCGCGAGAAGATGCCGGGCCTCTCCGAGCGAATGCGGCGGTTCGAGCGCTGCTTCCAGATGCGCAATCGCATGCACCGCTTCGCTGGCTGCTATCGCGCGTCGCGCGAGCAACAGACGAGCACGTACAAATTGTCCGAGGACCAGACCTTCGCCGCCCTCCCACGGCTGAAAATTTCGCGAGAGCAACCCCGCGAGTGCCTGCGCTTGCTTGCCAGTCTGGTTGTAAAGCGTCGCGAGTTCCAGAGACAAATCGTCCCGCAATTCGACTAAGTCGACGTGCCGCAGCAATTCGTCAAGACGCCGCTGGGGATCTACACCGGTGCGCTTCCAGAGCTGATCGCGTTCATAGAGGATGCGTCCATCTGCCGGATCAGCCGACTGGGCTCGATCGAAAGCCTCGACGGCGCCCGCTGCATTGCCGCGCACATTGAAAAACGCGATGCCAAGATTGCGATGGACAGTAGGAAAGGTGTCATTCAGCGCCGCGGCGCGTTCCCAAAGATCGATCGCCTCCTCATAGCGCCGGCGATCGTAGAGGAGATTGCCGAGATAGTAGGGCGCACGCGCATCTCCAGGGACTGGCTGCACCACAGCTTGCAACACCAGCATCTCTTCCAGCCGATGAGGGAAGCAATAGTCGGGTTGGGCTGCGGCGGCGCGCTGCCAGGCTTGATCGCCTTCCGCCGCGCGAGCCATGCGGTGTAAAAGG
>DASZGZ010000010.1:0-2456 GCA_035938355.1 Acidobacteriaceae bacterium | reverse complement strand
GCCTGCCTAAATTTCCGATCGTGGAGGATACCGTGAGCGTGTCCATCGATATCTCAAAGCTTGACCAGATGCAGAGCGCCTACAAAGCAGCCGTGGACGCATGGATCGCCGCCATCCGCCACGAAGAAGAGCTGGCGTCTGTGGACCACACCATCGCAGAGGTCGACGAGTGGGAAAACGCCGGCTTCCAGGAGGAAGCCGCGCGGAACAAGGTGAAAGCTGCCAAAAAACTCTACGAAGACGCGCTACGCCAGGAGTTCTTTAACTTCTAGCGGCGTTAGCTCTGCTCCCCTAAGGACAGCTAAGCCCTCCGCCAGGCGAGCCCGCGCCACAGCGCAATTCCCCCCAGCTGAGCCAGCGCAATCCACTCGGCCATTTCCCACGCAACGCCGCCGCGGTTCGATGCCACAGCCGCCACCACCAGCAGGCAGCACAGCAGGACAGCCCCCGCCAGCATCGCATTCCGCCCGTAGTGCGTCCGCCGCACGAACCATTCACTCCCGGCGGGCACACGCGCCGCTTTCCGCTCCGGCAGCCGCGCCATCAACCGGGCCGAAAAATCCGCCGGCACCGCCACAGCGGGCGCCTGCTCTAGCGCGCGCGTCATGCGGTCTTCTTCAATCCGTTGCAGATCCGGTTCTTGCGTCACAGCGCAGCCTCCCTTCTCCCGCTTCCTGTATTTCCGCTCCCTGGTTTTCCGCTGCCCGTCCCGATCAATTCCCGTAGCCGCGCCCGTCCGCGATGCAAATGCGTCCGCACCGTCCCGATCGGCATTCCCAGCACCGCCGCAATCTGCTCATAGCTCCGCTCCTCTTGATGGTAGAGCACCAGCACAGCCCGCTGCACCGAGCTCAACTGCGCCAGCGCGCGCTCCACTCCTTCGGCAAACTCCCGCTCGAGCAACTGCTCCTCCGCGTTGCGCGATGGGTGGCGCAGCCGGTCGCCCCAGTCCTCCGCCTCGTCCGCCAGAGAGGTCAGCGGCCGCTCCTCGCGATGCCGCCGCCGCAACTCGTCCTGTGCCACGTTCACCACGATCCGATACAGATAGGTCGAGACCAGCGCTTCGCCGCGAAACGCCGGCAGCGCACGGTAGAGCCGCAGGAAGCAGTCCTGCGCCAGATCATCCAATCCCTCACGCGTGCCCAGCAGCCGCAGCAACGTGCGGAAGACCATCGGCGCATGTTCCTCCACCAGCGCCCGAAAGCGGGTATCGCCAGCGGTGGGCGCGACGGTTGAGTCAGGTTCTTGCACGTAAGTAGGCACCTGAGAGAGCACGCGAGAGAGTAAGACCGGCCGGCTTCTGGAAAGTTTCAACGCCAAAATTTATTTCGACCGGTGAAACTCCGCCACGCTGCGCCAGTCTAACGCCGCCAGTTAGAGCAATTCCCGGCAAAATGCCGAGACACGGAAGTGCTCCAGGAGAGTTCCCAATGACATCCGCCTTCTTCTCGCCCTTCGTCGTCGCCGTTGCCGGCTGCCTCATGATCCTCGGCCTCGGCTGCTTCGGTATCTATTCCGAAATGGATCAGAAGCGCATGCGCTCGCAGGAGCGTATGACACTGCTCGCCCGTGGTATGTCGATCGAGGACATCGAACGGCTCCAGCGCCAGGTGCAGAACGAGGATGTCGCCGACCCTGTCCGCACCATGAACAACATCCGTCGCACCGCCATGATCCTGCTCGCAAGTGGCATCGGCATCATCGCCTTCGGCCTGCTGCTCGCTGCCATCCTCCAGATGCGCGTACTGCTCATCGTGCCCGCCGCTGGTCTCGTCCCCATGGCCATCGGCCTCGGCTTCTGGATCGATTACAAGATGCAGGCGCGCGATCTCGCGCGCTTCGGGCTTGAGGTCGACACCCAGAATTCCGTCCGTAAGTAACACCTCCTACCAGCCATTCCCAAAATTGGCTAGGTACCTCAAAGCAAACCGCAGTGCCGTAAGTCCCTCTTCGCCAACACCTTACTTCGGTGTAATCTCATTTGCGAATGAGGCCGGCAGCGATACAACGCCATTGTCCTTCCCGTCGTCCGACAACATGCACCCGCCATTCAGGCATCGACTCGCGTAGCCAGCGTGAGTTGGCCGGTCCCTGCCTCGTGCGACTACAGGAAGGTGTATGACCGCAACCCCGGGAGCTTCCAGCCAGCGTGGCAGCAAGAGCGAGCTTCGCAATCTCGAACTCCACAAGCTCGACATCCGCAAGCTCGACATCTTAGTTCAGACCGGCCTGCTTCTCACCCGGAGCCTGGACCTCCAGTCCATCGTGCAGTGCGCGACCGACGCGGGTCTTCAGCTCTCGGGCGCTCAGTTCGGCGCTTTCTTCTACAACGTCATCAATGATGAAGGCGAAAGCTACCTCCTCTACACCCTCTCCGGCGTCTCCCGCGAAAAATTCGCCCACTTTCCCATGCCCCGCAACACGGCGGTCTTCGGACCCACCTTCGAAGGCCAGGG
>DASZGZ010000009.1:0-4953 GCA_035938355.1 Acidobacteriaceae bacterium | reverse complement strand
AACCTGCCGAACCCGACTTTCAACTTCGCCCGCGCAGAGACCTCAGCCACCAATGACCCCACAGTCGGCAGTGGCTCCGGAAATGGCTTCGCGAGTCTTATGGTGGGTACGGTAGACAACGCGGTTACGCAGCAATTCGCACACCAGCCGCGCTGGACCTCGTGGTTCTGGGGCTTCTTTGGTCAGGATGATTTCAAGGCCGCCCGCAACCTCACGCTCAACTTGGGACTACGCTGGGACGTTGATCAGCCGCGCACTGAGGCCCTCAACGACACCTCGAACTTCGATCCAAATGCCATCGATCCCCGCTACGACATCAAGGGAGCGGAAGTGTACGGATCCAACTGCAACGGCTGCAACACAAAGTGGGCCGACACCTACTACAAGGATTTTTCGCCACGTATCGGATTCGCGTATACGCCAGCCATGTGGAACAACAAGACTGTCCTGCGCGGTGGCACCGCGATCTTCTATGGTCCGCTGCAGTACAGCGACTTCGGCGGCTCCATGATTCAGGGTTATTCGGTAAGTCCGAATCCCGTCAGCACGGATGGGTTTACTCCGGCCTTCAACCTCGATAACGGATTTCCTGCTTACCAGAAGGCCCCAAATCTCGACCCCAGCATCTACGACGGCAGAGCGGTCAACGGTGGATACATCAAGTCATTCTTCGGCCGCCCTGCGACGGTTTACAGCTGGAGTTTGCAACTGCAGCAGCAGGTCACATCCAACACTGTGCTTGCCATCGGGTACGTTGGAAACCGAGCCACGCACCTGCACTCTGGTTTTCTCAGCAACGACAACAACATGCCGAAGCAGTACTTTGCGCTCGGCAACAACCTCACCGATCCGGTCGATGGCAATCCGGTTGGGGTCGCTCAGCCCTTCAGTGGCTTTGACGCATTGTGGGGCGGGGGCGCCCAGGTGCAGCGAGCGCTGCGTCCATTCCCACAATTCACCTACATCGCAGCGGACTGCTGCCTGGAGAACCTGGGCCACTCCAGCTACGACGCATTGCTCGTTTCGCTCCAGCGCAACTTCACAAACGGCCTCCAGTTTTTGGCGTCCTATACCTGGTCTAAAAACCTCACCGATGCGGATAGCGCGTTGCCTTTTACCAATAACGGCAGCAACGCGGCAATCGCCCAAGGTGAAGATCCAACTAACCTGAAGCTCAATAAATCAGTCAGCTTGCAGGACATCCCCAATACCTTCGTCATCAGCTATCTTTACGAGCTGCCGTTCGGCAAGGGCAAACCGTTCCTGAACCGCGGCGGCTTGGTGAATGAGCTCATCGGCGGATGGCAAGTAGGTGGCATCCAGAGATATGAGAGCGGGTCGCCGACTTCCTTCGGTTGCTCCACCGGCATACCCGGCTGGGACAATTGTGTGCGGTTTACCCTGACGGGGAACAGCATCATGAGCTCCGCTGCGCAATCGCACAAGGTAAATCCGCTGGCAAACAACGGCCTCTTCGATCCGAACTCCTCAAGCTATTACCACGGTGCGACGCTAGGAGCCATCTATGGTTCAGACACCGCCGCTCCTGCATTCCTTGACCAGAATCTGCCGGAGTATCGCGGCGATGGAACGTATCAGTTCGGTACAGTTCCGCGAGTGAATTCCAATGCGAGGCTGGATCATTACTTGAACGAAGACTTCAGCTTGCTGAAGACCTTCCCTATCCATGAGAGTCTCGCCTTCACGCTCAAAGCTGAGGCGTTGAACGCCTTCAATCGTCACACATTTACGGCGGTTGACACCAACGTGAACAGCCAGACCTTCGGCGTTGCGAGCGGACTGATCAACACAGCGCGCAATCTCCAACTCACCGGACGCATCACCTTCTGATTGCACCTGGAACCAGCGGTACCATGGCCTGGGGGCGTACATCGCCCCGGGCCTTTTTTTGCAATGTCCCGACTCTCTACTCTCGTCTTAAAGTTTTCTGCGATAGGGCTGCTCGCATGCGCTCTGACCGCGATGGCGCAGACGCCCCAGGCGCTCGAGCGCGCGCAGGGACTGCTGGCGCGCGGTCAGGCCGCCGAAGCCGGCCGCACTCTCGATGCCTTCCTAGCACAGCATCCCGGCAACGCGGATGCCTGGACACTGCTTGGCGTCGCCAACGCGCAACAGGATGCACCCACCAAGGCCGAGGAATGCTTCCGCAAAGCACTCTCGCTCGACCCGCACCTCACCGCGGCTCAGACAAATCTCGGCCATCTGTTGCTGGAAGAGCATCGCCCATCCGAAGCGCTCCCATACATCGCAGACGCTCTCCAACATGATCGCGCCAACAGCCAGCTTCGCGACATGCTGGTCAACGCGGCAGAGGGAACTGCTCTGAAACAGCGCGCTAGCGGCGATCGCGATGGCGCTCTTGCCACACTTCTCTCCGCAAAGGCTGAGGCTCCGCACAGCTTTCCGCTCCTGCTGGACCTGAGCATCCTCGAAGATGAGCTTCGCTTGCTTCGCGATGCGGACCGCGATGTCCATGAAGCGCGGCTAATCCATCCGGAGGACCCGAAGGCGCTCTACGCCGAAGCGCGCGTCAAAATGGATCTGCAGGATATGCCAGCAGCGGAACGCGATATGCGCGCTTACCTCAAGGTTCGCCCGGACGATGCAACTGCCCATTATGGGCTGGGCCGGATTCTGCAGATGTCGCAGCAATCCGACGCCGCCAAAGCTGAGTTCGAGCGCTCCATCGCCCTCGCGCCCAATCAGGCGGAGTCCTACTATCAGATCGGCCAGATGGCGCTCGACCATGGCAACTACATCGAAGCGCAGCAGGAGTGCCGCAAGGCTCTCGAACACGATCCCAAACATGGTGGCGCCTTGGCCGCTCTGGGAATTGCAGCCTTCCGCCTGAAGCATTACGACGAGGCGGTGCAATCCCTCCAGGCGGCAATTGCCGTTGCGCCCGAATATCAGCCCGCGCACTACTACTACGGCCTCGCCCTGGCCAAGACCGGCCAGCAGGAAGCCTCGCAGCGCGAGCTGAAAGTCGCCGCCCAGATGGCGGATGAGCAGAACCGGCGTGAGGCGCAACGTCTGCAGCTTGCACCCGGGGCGTCCGCCACTCCACCACAGCACTGATCCTCTCCGAGCCTTGACCGCCGTGGTTCTCCGGAATGTCTCATGGCCTGCCGTCACATGAAGCCGGTAAGCTAGAGCATTCACCCAGAGCTGTCCAGGGATCGAGGGAACCGCACGGATGCAGCCCACCACGCCACTCGCGCACGACACACACGGAACCACCCCACCTACAGAGTTCCATCGCGCACTCGGCCTCTTTGATTCCGTCATGGTCGTAGCCGGCATCATGGTCGGTTCCGGCATCTTCATCGTCAGCGCAGAGATTGCGCGGCAGGTCGGCAGTGCCGGCTGGCTGATGGTGGCCTGGGCCATCACCGGCTTCCTCACCTTCGCGGGCGCGCTCTCGTATGGCGAGCTTGCCGCAATGATGCCGGAGGCCGGCGGCATGTACGTCTATCTACGTGAAGCCTTCTCCCCATTGCTCGGTTTTCTCTACGGCTGGACCCTGCTCACCGTCATCCAGACCGGCACCATCGCTGCCGTAGGAATAGCCTTCGCGCGTTTCAGTGGTGTGCTCTTTCCCACTATTCGTGAAGATAAGTATCTGATTGGTCCGCTGCGCCTCGTGCCCGGCTATGCGATCTCCCTCTCTACCGCACAATTGCTGGCCATCGTCATCATCGTCCTCATCACCCTGTTCAACAGCTATGGCGTGCGGTGGGGCAAGCTCATCCAGAACGTGTTCACCGTTGCCAAACTCGGCGGCATGGCCGCGCTGCTGGTGTTGGGCGCCACAGTGGCGTTCCTGCATCCGGCGGTGCTCCGCGCAAACTTTGCGGCGCCATGGCATCCGCTGAATGTGACGCCAATCCACGGCCTGGCGGCGACTACCGCGTTCGGCCTCTTCATAGCCCTCTGCGTTTCGCAGACGGGCTCACTCTTCTCCGCGGATTCCTGGCATGACATCACGTTTGTCGCCGCAGAGGTGAAGAATCCAAAGCGCAACCTGCCTCTCGCCCTGGCCATCGGTACGTCCACGGTCATCGTTCTCTATCTGCTCTGTAACCTCTGCTATCTCGCGGCGCTGCCATTTCATGCAATCCAGACCGCTCCACAGGATCGTGTCGCCACGCTGACCGTAGACGCGGCTCTGCCGGGCCTGGGCGGTATCGCCATGAGCATCCTCATCATGGTGTCCACTTTTGGTACGGTCAATGCGCTGACTCTGGCCGGCGCGCGTGCCTGTTACGCAATGGCGCAGGACGGTCTATTTTTCCGCCGAGCCGGCGTGTTGAATCGCGCGAGGGTCCCCGGATGGGCACTCGCAATGCAGTGCTTCTGGTCCGCCTTCCTGGTGTTGCCGCGCACGCACGACCGCGTCACCGGGGCCTACGGCAATCTCTATAGCAACCTGCTCGATTACGTGATTTCAGCGGCGCTATTGTTCTACATCCTCACCGTCGCCGGCCTCTTTCGCCTGCGCCGCACGCGCCCGGATGCAAACCGTCCCTACCGCGCCTGGGGCTATCCCTGGCTCCCGGCACTCTACATCGCGGGCGCAGCGGTCATCCTCGTCGTGCTCTTTATCTACCGCACAACGACGACATGGCCCGGCCTGCTGATCGTCGCCAGCGGCGTGCCCATCTACCTTGTGATCCGCCGCAGGAAAGTCGCCTAAGCGATCAGTGGCCGGCAGCCGTTTCGTTGTCGAGCCACCGCGTGATGCTTGCGTCCAGCACATCCAGCGGCACCGGTCCTAGATCCAGCACGTGCTGGTGAAATTCGCGAATATCGTAACGGCTACCCAGCCGCTGCTTGGCGCGCTCGCGCAGCTCGAGGATCTTCATCTGGCCCAGCCGGTAGGCCAGCGCTTGGCCCGGCCATGAGACATAGCGGTCCACTTCGGTGTTGATG
>DASZGZ010000008.1:0-2946 GCA_035938355.1 Acidobacteriaceae bacterium | reverse complement strand
TCGACCCGGCGGACTTCAGTGCGCACCATTCGGAAGCGGGAGTGACGCTGCATGATCTCGCTCTCGACCGGGGTTCAAAGATCGAAGTGATCAAGTTCGGCGCGCCGGGTACGCTGCCCTTCGACACGATCGTGATCCTGGATCCGAGCACACTTTACTTCGAGCGCTGCGGCATTTTCATGGAGGCCGTGCACGACAGCGGCTTTGTCGCGCCTCCGCTGCCAAACCAGCAGCAGTGACCTTTATTTCTGGCTTTGTTCATTGCGATAGCAGCCAATGTTCCGCTGCGGTCGAGATTATTTCGGTGCGAAATACCCCGTGCGTGCGTGCACCTGATAGCCACCGCGCAGTGCAGTGAGATAGATGGTGCGGAAGGAGCCATCCGCGCGGAAGTCTGCCGGCTTGTAGGCGAGCGAGTACTGGGAGCGCAGCTCCTCTCCCACGTGATGGAACTCGTTGGCGATGTCCTCGAGCCGCTGCGGATAGAACGCGGCGCCGCCCGTCGCCGACGCCATTTTCTTCAGCACATCGTCGCCACGCTCACGCGTGGGGCTAGTGTTGGTGCTGATAGTGAAGATGGTGGTCTCGGCGCGTTGACACATCTTGATGGCGTCGTCGAGGTAGGCGCGGCTCTGGTTGTCATCTCCGTCTGAAACCAGGATGAGCGCTTTGCGCACCTCGGCATTTGCAGGAACACCCTTCAGCATCTGGTCACGACACGCCCTATAGACCGCGTCATACAACGCAGTGCCGCCGCCCGGCTTCAGCCGGTTCAGGCCTGTCTCCAGCAGATCCGGATTGTTGGTGAATCCCTGCGTGACGTACGAGCTGACGTCGAAGCCCATGATGAAGGCGCGATCGGTGCGCGGGCGCAGGATGTCCAGCAGAAATTCCGTCGCCGCCTGCTGCTCAAATTTGAAGCGCGCGCGGATGGAGGTGCTGGCGTCGATGACCAGACCTACGCGCAGCGGCTGGTTGGTCTGCTGCGTGAAGCTGTAGACCTGCGCCGGAGCACGCTGATCATCGAGAAGCGCAAAATCCTGCTGCTGCAGGTTGTTGACGAAGTGTCCTCGATGGTCGGTCACGGTGAAGGTGAGGCTGACCTCATTCACGTTGGTCTTGAGGGTGTACGTGCCTTCTTCGTCGCCGGGTGCAGCCTGTTCTGGTTCCTGATCCGTGGCCGAGGCCTGGGCCGCAGGCGGATCGGAAGGCGGTGTGGCAGGAGCTGCCGGTAACGGCTTCGGCGGAGCCGCAGGTGGCGGCGATGCGGGCTTGGCTGGTGCCGTCTGGCCAGGGGCGTCGGGCAGGGTGTTGGGCGAGGTCCGGTTTTGCGGCTGGGTCAACGTCTGCTGAGCAGCAGCCTGGGGTGCGACCGCAGACGGCGATGTTGTCGCCCGCGCCCCCGTCTCTGCGCCGAGCGGGAGCGAGATGGAGATTAGACCCGTCAGCAAGGCGCCGCCGACGCAGCGGCAAAAGCTAGAGCGGCGCAAGCCTGGGCGGCCCAGGACAGAGGGAAGACGAGGACTCATGGAGGCTTCTTTCATTGTATGCGTTTCCCGCCCGCTCCACGTGCTGCTGGCGAAGGGGGTGCCTGGGTGGTCCACCCGGTAGTTAATTGTTTGAGAAACAGCTCAAGTTCCTCAGGTAACTGTGCCTGGAACGAAAGTGGACGACCCGTGACCGGATGCGCCAGTGCAAGTTCGGCGGCGTGCAGAAAGTTTCGCTTGAGCTGGAGCACCGGTTGAGTCGTGCCGGGCTCGGCTATTTTGCGGCGCGGCGTGTGGGCGCGGCCCGTAGCCGGCGCCAGATGAATCTGCCCCGGCGCGCCGTAGAGAGTATCGCCGACAACGGGATGCCCGAGCGAAGCCATGTGGACGCGAATCTGGTGGGTGCGGCCAGTCTCGATGCGTACCGAAACCAGAGTGAAGCGGCCAAATGGAGATTCGATGCGGCGCAGCACGCGGTAATGACTAATGGCGGTGCGACCATCGTCACGGCGGGTTGTCATGCGTGTACGTCGCACAGTGTCGCGGCTGATGGCGGCGTTCACCGTGCCGCTGTCCGCGGTAAGTGCTCCGTGCACCAGCGCGATATAAGTCTTGCGCACCTGGCGGCGGGCGAACATGTCGGCCAGTTTGGCGTGGGCCTTGTCGTGCTTCGCTACCAGCAGCAGTCCGCTGGTCTGCTTGTCCAATCGATGCACAATGCCCGGCCGCAACTCGCCCCCATGCGAAGAGAGCTCTTGAAAGTGATGCAGCAGCGCGTTCACCATCGTGCCCCGGTTGCGCGCGTCGTCAGTCGATCCAGCGCCTGCGTGCACCATCATGCCGGCCGGTTTATTGACGACAGCGACATCGTCGTCCTCATAGACAATGTCGAGGGTGATTGCCTCTGCAACGGCGCGCAGCGGGCGCGGCTCCGCTTCGCCGGTGACGGAGATGTCCTCCCCGCCGCGCAATTTGAGACTGGCCTTGGGTGCCTTGCCTTCCAGGAGCACCTTCGCCTCCGACAGCAGCCACTGCACGCGGGCACGGCTCACGCCAAGCGCTTCCACCAGATACTGATCCAGCCGCCGGCCGGCCGCCACGGCTGGAATCACAATCGTGCGCGATTCGGTTGCAGTATCAGGCATTTTGTACCGCCGTTTGCCTGCCGCGCCCCAGCCAGCAAAGCCCGCCCAGAACCACCATCAGCATCGCGACGGCCTGCGCCGGAGTGACCACGTGAAAGAGGGCGGGAGCCTCGGCGTAAGCGCCGGAGAGAGGGGCGAGCAGAAAGCGCAGTATGCCGTCCGCGAAGAGCGTGGTGCCGAGAACCTCTGCCGGACGGCCTTGATGACGAAGCATCGCCACCAGCACTGCGGCCAGCAGGAAGTGGGCGATCGCTGCGTAGATTTGCACAGGATGCAAAGCGATGCCCAAGGGCACGCCGGTGGTGCGCGCGGCA
>DASZGZ010000007.1:0-6327 GCA_035938355.1 Acidobacteriaceae bacterium | reverse complement strand
GATTGAAGCTGCACGTCACGCCCTTCGGCAACGTGGCGTTGTCGCAGTTGAACATGACCGCCTGGCTGAAGCCATTCTGCGGGGTCACGGTGAACGTGACGCTGCCCGAAGATCCCTGCTTCACTGTGAGCGACGCCGGCTTGGCCGAGACCGTGTACGACGGCGTCAACTGCTGGAACGCAATGGTGGTCGTAGCGGCGGCATAATGCACATCTCCGCTGTACTGCGCCGTGATGGTTGCGCCATTGGTCGGAGCCGATGTCGCGGTAAGGGTGGCGACATAGTCTCCTGAACCATCCGTGGCCGACGCAATCGTGCCCGTGCCCAGTGCAGTGGAGCCATTCAGAAAAGTGACCGTCCCTGTCGGTGCGAAGCCGAAGGACAGCCCGCTATAGGTCGCTGTGAAGGTGATGCCGTCGCCGGATGTCGATGAGCCTGCACCGTAGGTCAATGCGGCCTTCAGGTTCGTCGGGTGCAGCACTACACGCCGCACACGGTCATTCCTTTCATCGGCGAGGATGAGATTCCCGGCCGGGTCATAAACCGCGGCATTGGGAAAGTAGAGCATCGCGGCCGACGCAGAGCCTCCATCGCCGCCAAAGCCCGGAGTGTGATTGCCCACCACTGTGGTGATGATGGCTGTGGTGAGGTCGATCTGACGCAGAACGTGGTTGCCGGAATCTACGACAGTCAGGTGTCCGGCACCATCGTAGGCAAGCCCGGTCGGGGAATCGAATGTTGCCGCGACCGCAGGCCCGCCATCTCCCGAATATCCGGTGGTGTATGGATTGCCAGGATGAAGCCCAGCAAAGGTGGAGATGATGCCGGTGGAGAGATTGATCTTCCGGATATCCGCGAAGACACTGTCGGCCACGTACAAATTCCCCTGATCGTCAAGCGCCAGACCCTGCGCGTTGTATAGCCCGGCCTGCGTCGCTGGGCCGCCGTCTCCGCTAGGCGAACGGTCGGAGAAACCTGCGATTACTGTTGTTGTGCCAGTCGTGAGATCGACCGCCCAAACCTCATTGTTCACGGGCGAACTTGCTCCGCCGCTGGCCACGTAGAGGGTTTTGTTTCCGTCAAACACCATCGGGCCACCCATGGAAGTGTTCGCCGTGACGGTGGAGATAGTGCCGGTCCCCACATCGACGGCACGAAGCCCGTAGCCCGAATCGCGTATATAGAGATGATCGGAGTCGTCCACGGCGATATCGGTGGGATCTAGACCCGCCTGCAATGCGGCTCCCCCATCGCCGGCTTTGCCATACAATGTCCCTCCGCCGGCAACGGTCGTAATGCCTCCCGTGACTGCATCGATTCGCCGGACGCGGCGGTTCACCGAATCGGCGACATAGATGTCGCCATGGATATCGGAGGCGAGGTCGGAGGGAAAGTTGAGTCCGGCCTGAAGCGCCAAGCCATCGTCGCCAAAGAAATTTGGTGCTCCGTTCCCGGCAATCGTCTCGACATTCCCGCCAAACGGAAAAGAGCGGATGTTGAAGTTGTCCACGAAGACCACGTCTCCGGAAGGCGAAAGGCAGATGGCCCCCGTCGACCGCAGCATCGCCATGGTTGCCGGGCCGCCGTCGCCGCCGTAGACATTTGGAGACGCAACTCCGGCGAGAACGTGGATCGTGTGGCCCGCGCTCTGCAACTCCTCGACAGATTCGGCAAATTGCCCTTCATTGGGCAGAGGTCCATTGCCGGGAAGCTGGTTAGGACCCGTGAAATACACGTTCCCCGGCGCGTCTGCAGTAATGCCCGTTGGATTGAGTTGCAGGCCAATACCTGGATAGGACGTAGAGGTTCCAGCGTTGTAGCCGCCGCCCGCGAGCAACTGCATTACCCCCGAGGCGGGATCGATGCTGACGATACTGCCTGCATCGCCGCCGAACTGCTGCGCCGAACCTACTGACAGACCGCTTGGAGCGGCATACAGGCGGCCGTCGACGAATGCGATGGACCCTCCCAACAGCGTGAGGCCGACCTGGTTGGCAGGGCAGGTGCTGGAGGCTGTCAGCCAGCATTGCGGAAACTGATTGCCGATGCCGGCGATCGTCTGGATGACCCCGGAGCTGAGATTCATCTTTCGCACGTACTCGAAATCGGCAATGTACAGGTTGGCCGCCCCATCGAGCGCCAGCCCAGTGGGGTACTCCAGCAGCGCGGAAGTTGCGAGCCCGCCGTCGCCACCGTGCCCAAGCTGGCCGGGATTGCCCGCGATGGTCTGGATGATGCCGGTTGCAGCAGTGATTTTGCGGACTGTCCCGGCAACAATGTCGGTGACGTATAGGTTGTTGGCCTTGTCCACGGCGAGACCAGTGGGGCAGGGAAGCCGCGCGGCAGTCGCCGGCCCGTCATCGCCCCTGGAGATGGCTGCCCCAGTGGGCAAAGGCTGCCCGGCGTAGACGGTTGTGTTCGACGAACGATCGACCTTCAGCACCACCCCAAAGTCGCAGCTCGCGATATACAGATTGCCGTCGCCGTCTTCGGCAATGCCCTGAAGCTGCCCGAATCCGGTATTGAGAGCGTTGACTGGCGCCTGAAACGGCACAGCGCCGGCAATCGTCTCGATGATGCCACCTGATGCGCCGCCGCCCACATCATTCGGGCGTAGATAGGCCACTTGGCGCGCCTGGAGTTCTGCTTGTACCCGTTGACGCCACGACTGCCACGCCAGCGGATCGCGGGTGGCCGGAAAGGGGATACCGAACGGGCCGGGAGTCACGCGTGGTGCTGTTTGGCGAGCAGCCAGGGCTGTCTGGCCGGGAGTGGCCAGAATGGCAAAGCATGGAAGGGCAGAATAGAGCACTGCAAAAGAAAGCAGAACGCCGCGAAATCTCACGCCAGGGCCTCGAGCAGGGAACCGCCGGGCACTGGGGGCGCGCGCTCGGTCAACGCTTAAGAGTACCGATGTAGTCGGAGCGGCGTCATCTGGAAACGGCACAGATACATTAGCCACAGCGACGAAGGCTCCGCATCTTCGGCCCAATTCGGGACAGGTTCCACTTCGCCGTGTTTTTGGGGAAGCTGCCTACCGGCGGCTACTCCGCTCGGAGTGCTCGCATGGGATCAATGGAGGCCGCGCGGCGCGCTGGCAGATACGCGGCCAGCACCGTGACCGCAATGAGAAGCGCAGCGGGAAGGCAAAGGGCGAGCGGGCTTGCCGCACTGATTTCAAAGAGCAGGCTTGCCATGAGCCGCGTCGAGACGAATGCCCCGACCAGCCCGATGAGAACACCGATGGTGGTGAGCCGAAGACCAAGTCCGAGGATCAGTCGCAGCACATCTGCGCGGCGCGCGCCGAGCGCCATGCGTACACCGATCTCCTGCGTGCGCTGCGTGACGGAATATGCCATGACGCCGTAGATGCCGATGCACGCGAGCAGCAGCGCCAGCACGGCGAACGCCGAAACCAGCACAGAGCTTGCACGCCGCACCGCGCGCGACTGATCGGCCAGCACGTCCATGGAGATCGCCTTGAAGACGGGCAGATCCGGATCGACGCTCCATAGTGTCTGTTCTGCAGCCTTGGTCATTGCCTCCGGATTCGTTTCGGTCCGGATGGTGAAGGCCACGAGAGGCACCGGATGCTGATCGAAGGGGCGATAGATATCCGCGTGGGTGGGTTGGTCCTGGCCAAATGCCTTGACATCGCCCACAATGCCGACAATGCGCCACCAGTCCGGCTTGTCGGCGGTGCCGAGGTTAAGCTCCTCGCCGACTGGGTCCTTGCCTTTGTAGAACTGAGTCGCGAACGTCTGGTTGACCATGACCACCTGCTGGCTGCCGGCACGGTCGTCCTCGGTGAAATTGCGGCCGCGGATGAGCGGAATGCCCATCGCCCGCAGATAGCCAGGCGTGATGGCGCGATCGTCTGCCTCGGGCTCCTGGCCCTGCTTTGGCGGCGCCTCTCCGCGCCGCAGAAAGCTGGTGATCCCCCAGAAGCCGCTCAGCGGCAGGTAGTCGGTTGCGCCGGCAGGCTTCACGCCGGGCAGCGTATTCAACCTGCGGGTGACTTCGCGAACGAATACGCGCATCTTCGTCTGGTCCGCCTGGGGATAGCGGTTGGCTGGCAGAAGGACTTCGAGCGACAGAACGTGATCAGGCTGGAAGCCGAGGTCCGCGTTGACCACGCGCTCAAAGCTCGCGACGACCAGGCCGGCCGCGGTGAGCAGGATCAGCGAGAGCGCAACCTCGCTGATGACGATTGCATTGCGTGAGCGATTGGAACGCCGAGAGGCTGTGCTGCCGCGGGCATTGTCGGTCATCGCGCTGTCCGCGCGGGTACGCATGGCCTTCAGCACGGGTGCAATCCCGGAGAGAACCGCTGTCAGCAGCGTGATCGCAAAGGCGAAGAGGAAGACGCCGCGATCCATGGGAATCTGCGTCAGCTTGGGGATGTCCAGGTTGGCGACGTCGTTGGGAAAGAGCATGAGCAGGAAATGTGTCCCTGCAAACGCCAGAGGCAGGCCGATGGCGCCGCCGATCACGGCCAGTACCAGGCTCTCTGTCACGAACTGACGGAGTAGCCGCAGACGTGTCGCACCGAGTGCGAGACGCACCGCGATCTCCTTTTGTCGCTCGGCGTCGCGTGCCAGCGCGAGGCCTGCTGTGTTGGCGCAGGCAATCAGCAGCACCAGGGTGACTGCTGCCATGAGCAGCAGCAGCGGCTTGCGGATGTCGCCGACCAGTTGCTCCTGGAGAGTAACAAGGACGACGCGATTGCCGCTGTCGGTGTTCGGATGCGCGACGGCGAGCTGCGCCTCCACTGCATTCGCGGCCTTCTGTGCCTCCGCGAGCGAGACACCTGGCTTCAGCCGGCCCAGGATGCGGACGTAGGTGTGGTCGTAGTCGTCGAATGCCGCAGGGGAGATAGCGGCCGGAGTCCACACCTGGACCGAGCTGGGATAGTTGAAACGCGGCGGCATGACACCGAGCACGGTGAAGGGGCTGCCATCGAGCGTGATGGCTTTGCCGACGATCTCCGGGTCCGCATGAAACGTGGCGCGCCAGAGAGAATCGCTAAGCAGCGCAACCTGAGGGCCGCCCGGCCGGTCTTCCTCGTCGTTGTAGAGCCTGCCAACCTGTGGCTCCACGTCAAGGATGCGCAGGTAATTCGCGGAGACCGCATAGCCGATCAGCAGTTGCGGCGCACCCTGCCCGGTCAGCGTGCGCTCATTGTCATAAGAGGGAGCGAGGTCTTCAAAGACGCCGCTGCGCTGCTTCCAGGCCGCGAAATCGGCAGCGGTGCTCGGATGCGGTTTTCCGTCGCGCGCATCGTTTGCGGTCCACACGGCGACCAGCCGGTCCGGGTCCTTATAGGGAAGGGAATTCAGCAAAACAGCTTTCACGACGGAGAAGATCGCCGTGGTGGCTCCGACGCCTAGCGCCAGCGTGAGGATAGCGGTGATGGCGAAGCCCGGCGCCTTGCGAAGCTGGTGCAGTGCGAAGCGCACGTCGGCCCAGATGCTTTCCAGCATGGGCGACTGCCAGACCTGCCGACTGCGTTCAGCGATCACCGTCACGTTGCCGAATTCGCGGCGTGCTTTCTGTGTGGCTTCGTCGCGCGTCATGCCTCCCTCCATGAGTTCCTCAGTACGCTCCTCGAGGTGCTCCTGAATCGAGACGGCTAGATCGTCATAGCGGCGGTACCGTGGAAAGAGACGCTCGAGCCACTGCATGTGATTTCCTATGCCTTCTGCGCTGCGAGGACCCGTGTAATGCCGGCGAACATGGTTTCGAAGCTGGCGACTTCCTGCTCCAGACGCCGGCGGCCGGCGGCGGTGAGCCGGTAGATGCGGGTAGGGCGGCCCTTCGCGGAAACGCCCGCCTCTGACTTCAGCCAGCCTTCCTTGAGCATGCGCTGCAACGCTGGGTAGAGCGAACCCTCTTCGATCTGCAGCAAGTCGTCGGATATCTGCTGGATGTGCTTGACGAGGCCGTAGCCGTGCATGGGTTTCAACCGAAGCGAGTGCAGAATCATCATTTCGAGCGCGCCGGGAAAGAGGTCGCGGCGTTCAGAGTCTTTGGCCATGTGCAGCACTATAGACTAAACATAGCTATTTTTGGAATAGGTATACGGCGCCGCATGGCTCACGCCCCGGCATCAAGAAAAGCGGGCCGGAAACCTCTCAGGAGAAGCCGGTCTGGCGGCGGAGCCGCAGCCCGCAGTAGAGCAGGCTGGCGGCAAGGATGATGATCAGGGTGAGCAGCCACCCCCGGTTCATCGCGATCTCGGGCACGCGCGCCTGCACCCCCAACCACAGGAAGACTGCCACAGCAGCGGCGACAATTGCGTAGTCCCACCAGCGGCGGCGCTCATGG
>DASZGZ010000006.1:0-3884 GCA_035938355.1 Acidobacteriaceae bacterium | reverse complement strand
GAGCGGGCACCGCTGCAACTGCTGATGCGGCTGCGGAGATTTGCCGAGGTCGAGGTAGCGCTGGGCCTTACGGCGATCCTGGCGGCGGCAGCGCTGACCTCGCAGCCGCCGGCGGCCGATATGCCGATGGACCGGCTGACGCTGCATGAGATTCACACGCGGATGCAATGGGAGACGCCGCGGCTGAAGAGTCCGCCGTTTGCGGTGCTGGTGCCTCCGACCCCGATCGATGTAGCGGTGAAGGATGCACAGTATCAGCCGCCCGCATCAAGCGATGCGAACGACGCCGCGTGGTCCGAGTACAACCATCACTGGGCGGGGTTGGTGGTGCTGCTGGCTGGCGCCCTTGCACTGGCGAGCCGCTTTCGCAGAATGCGTTGGGCGCGCTTCTGGCCGGCGAGCTTCGCGGGGCTGGCGGTGTTCATCCTGCTGCGTGCCGATCCGGAGAACTGGCCGCTGGGCCCACGACCTTTCTGGGGCAGCTTTTTTGCGCCGGATGTGCTGGAGCATCGTGCGGCGGCAGCGCTGATCCTGGCATTCGCGGTGTTTGAATGCGCGGTGCAGGCGGGGAAGCTGCGCGCAGCGTGGGCACGGTATGCGTTTCCGTTGATGTGCGCAGCCGGCGCCGCGCTGCTATTTACGCACAGTCACTCGCTCGGCGATGGCAAGAATGAGGTGCTTGTGATGATCAGTCACTCGGCGCTGGCAATGTTTGGCGTGACCGCGGGCTGGGCGCGATGGCTGGAGCTGCGGCTGCCGAGGGAAGAGGGCGAGCGGCGGATTGCGGGCTATGTATGGCCGGTGGCTCTGATGCTGGTGGGGATGGTGCTGCTGGATTATCGGGAGATGTAGGATCTGCCATCCAGGCAGAGGCGCCGGTGGCGCAGGCTGTTGGGTTCACTTCCTTTGGTCGCTCGCGTTCACAGTTGTGATTGGGCCTGACGTGCGGCGCACACCTACAAAAAGCCACTCTAAGCAACTACATGGTACTCGCTGCTGACCAAGCCACTGGGATAGTGGCGAGTGGCGATGTGACGGAGCTGAACGTCATGCGGCAGGCTGCCGAAGAGCGGAATGCCTTCTCCGATGAGCACAGGGACACGGGTAATAGTGAGCCGTTGAATGAGCCCCGCGCGCAGGAAGCGCTGAATCGTGATGCCGCCGTCGACGTAGATGTGCTGGATGCCACTGGCTGCGAGTTGCGAGACGATCTGCTCCGGAGGCCCGGCCATCTGTTCGATCACGCTTCCGCTAGTTATAGAAAGGTTAAGGGGCCGGTTACTCAGGACGACGACCCGCTTGTCTCCATAGGGCCAGGGTTGAAGGGGCAGAACGACCTCGAAGGTATTTCGGCCCATCACGATTGCGTCGACGCTTGCCAGGAATTCCTCAAAGCCGTGGGGCTCGCCGCCGTCCGCAGGTAGGAAGTCGAAGGCGCCATTCGGCCGCGCAATGAAACCATCGAGGCTGGTACCGACAAAGACGGATGCGATCATAGCGGGCTCCTTTTTCAGGTGGTTCCCTTAAGTAATCCTGAATCAGCATAGGCTGATGCCCTGATTTTGTGACGGTAACTATTTCGAGCCAGTACGCGTCTGGACGGAAGACACCCATGACTTATCCCAAACCTGCGCCGTGACTGCATTTCCTGAGTTAAAGTAATAGGTTGTGCCTTCGCCGCCCGGCTCGCTTGTTGAGCCTATCTATCTGTAGAGGTCCTGAATGACATCGTTGCTCTCCCTCCTTCCTCGCCCGGCTGCCCGTGTGGCCGGCGCTGCCGCCGCGCTTTTGCTTTTTGCCGCGCCTGCGCTTGTGGCGCAGCGCCTGCCCGATAATGTGCGGCCGGAGCACTACACGCTGCGCCTGACGCCCGATATCGACAAGGCCACGTTCAGCGGTGAGGAGACGATCGAAGCGACGCTGGCGCAGCCGGCAGACTCGATCACGCTGAATGCGGCGGAGATACAGTTCCAATCGGTGACTGCGAATAACGGCAAGCGTGACATGAAGGCGGATGTGTCGCTGGACGATCAGAAGCAGCAGGCCACCTTTACGTTTCCGGGGACGCTGCCCGCAGGGCCGGTGAAGCTCAAGATTGCGTACACCGGCATCCTGAATAACGAGCTGCGCGGATTCTACTTGTCCAAGGCAGAAGGACGCCGCTATGCGGTGACGCAGTTTGAGCCGACCGATGCGCGGCGAGCCTTTCCGTCGTTCGATGAGCCGGCATACAAGGCCACCTTCGAGGTGACCATGGTTGCGCCGAAGGACGACATGGTGATCTCGAACACGAACGTGATCTCCGATACAGCGGGGCCGGCGGTGGGCGAGCATACGGTGCAGTTTGCGCGGACGCCGAAGATGTCTACCTATCTGGTAGCGTTCCTGGTGGGCGACTTCAAGTGCGTGGAGGGCTCAAGCGACGGCGTGCCGATTCGCGCATGCGCGACTCCGGAGCGCGTGCAGTACGCGCATTTCGCAGTAGAGTCCGCGGAGTACATCCTGCACTACTACGACAACTACTTCGGGATCAAATATCCGATGCCGAAGCTGGACATGATCGGCATTCCGGACTTCGAAGCCGGAGCGATGGAGAACTTCGGCGCCATCACCTATCGGGAGTCGGCGATGCTGGTGGATGAGAACAATGCGCCGTTGGAGGCGAAGGCGGAGGTTGCCTCGGTCGTGGCGCACGAGATGGCGCACCAGTGGTTCGGCGACATGGTCACGATGAACTGGTGGAACAACATCTGGCTGAATGAGGGCTTTGCCACCTGGATGGAGAACAAGCCGCTGGAGTCATGGAAGCCGGAGTGGCACATCGACGAGCAGGTTGCCAGTGCGTTGAACGGCGCGATGAATCTGGATGCGCAGCGGGTGACGCGCACGATTCGCGCGGAGGCGAACACTCCGGACGAGATCAACGAGATGTTCGACGGCATCACGTATGAGAAGGGCGGCTCAATCCTGCACATGGTGGAGAGCTATCTGGGCGAAGAGACCTTTCGCCAGGGCGTGCACAACTACCTGAAGGCGCACATGTACGGCAACGCAACGGCGGAAGACTTCTGGGATGCGCAGACGGCGAACAGCCACAAGCCGGTCGACAAGATCATGGCGAGCTTCATTGCCGAACCGGGCGTGCCGCTGCTGAGCTTCGGGAAGGTCGCGAACGGCGAGGTCCCGGTGAGTCAGAGCCGCTTCTTCCTGAATCCGAAGAATGCGACGGAGGAGGCGAAGACCCAGGTATGGACAGTCCCGGTCTGCTTCAAGACCGAGGGGACGAAGCGCGAGTGCGAGCTGCTGACGAGCAAAGAGGGCACGCTGAAGGTGCCGAACGCGGCGATCTTCTATGCGGACGGCGGTGGCGCGGGCTATTACCGCTCGGCCTACACGGCGGAAGATTATTCGGCGCTATTGTCGCATGTGACGACGCTGACACCGGTGGAGCGCGTGAACGTGGTGGGCGATGAGCTGGCGCTGATGCGGGCCGGCAAGAGCAAGGCGGGAGATTTCCTCTCGCTTGCGGCGAGCTTGAAGAACGACGACAGCGCCGCGGTGACAGAAGCCGTAATTGGCGGGGTCCAAACGCTGTGGTCGCGCGTGGCCGCAACCGAAGCGGAGCGTAAGCAGCTCTCCGCGTGGGTGACTTCTACCTACGGGCCACGGCTGGCTAGCCTGGGCGAGCCGAAGGATGGCGAGACCCCGGATCAGCAGGAACTGCGCGCGGATCTCTTCGGGCTGGTGGGCGGCGTGGGCCAGGACGCGAAGGTGATTGCGGAGAGCAGGCAGATTGCGGAGCAATACCTGAAGGAGCCGGGCAAGGTGAATGCGACGCTGGGACGGCAGGCGCTGGGCGTGGCGGCAATCCACGGCGATGCGGC
>DASZGZ010000005.1:0-6703 GCA_035938355.1 Acidobacteriaceae bacterium | reverse complement strand
GCTGAAGCAGGATGTCGTCGGCGACGTGGGCAATGTCCTCTGGGTCCTGATGGGCTCCATCGCCATGGTGCTGCTGGTGGCCTGCGCCAACGTCGCAAATCTGCTGCTGGTGCGCGTCGAAGGACGCCGCCAGGAGCTGGCAATCCGCTCGGCTCTCGGTGCGGGATGGAAGCGCATCACGACAGACCTCCTCTTCGAAAGTGCCGTCCTCGGAACCTTGGGTTCTCTCTTGGGTCTCGCGCTTGCCTATGGCGCATTGCGCCTCCTGGTGGCGATGGCACCCACCGGCTTGCCGCGCATTCACGAGATCGGTATCAATCTTCCAGTGTTGCTCTTCACGCTAGCGCTCGCGCTGCTCACCAGCGTGCTCATTGGGCTCATCCCGATCATGAAATACGCCGGCGGGAATTCCGCCAGTGGTCTGCGAGAAGGCGGCCGAGCGCTGAGCCAGAGCCGCGAACGCCATCGTGCGCGCCAGACACTGGTGGTGGTGCAGGTTGCGCTCGCGCTCGTCCTGCTCATCTGCTCCGGGCTAATGATCCGCACCTTCCGCGCCATGATGCAGGTCTCGCCCGGCTTCGCCTCGCCCAATGAGCTTCAGACCTTCCGCTTCTACATCCAGGACACCCAGATACCCGATGCGCAGCGCGACCGCGTCATCCGCATGGATCAGGAGATTCAGGACAAGCTTGCGGCCATCCCCGGTGTCTCCTCCGTCAGCTTCTCCAGTGCCGTGCCGATGGATGGAAACTCCAACAACGACGTACTGTTTGCGCAGGATCACGTCTACGGGGAGGGCGAACTGCCGCCTATCCGCCGCTTCAAACGCATCTCGCCCGGAACCTTCGCAACGCTAGGCACTCCGCTGATCGCGGGACGCGACTTCACCTGGACCGACACCTACCAGAAACTGCCCGTCGCCATTATCTCGGAGAACTTCGCGAAGGAGTATTGGCACAGCGCGCAAAACGCAATCGGCAAACGCATCCGCGTCGCCAACACGGATGACTGGCGGGAGATCGTCGGCGTGACAGGCGATGTGCACGACGATGGCGTGAGCCAGCCGGCGCCCAGCACCGTCTACTGGCCGCTGATGCAGGACCGCTTCGAAGGCCAGAAAGAGTACGTGCAGCGCGGCGTTGCGTTCTATATCCGCAGTCCGCGCGCCGGCTCGCAGGTCTTCATCAATGAGGTGCAGCGCGCCGTGTGGTCCATCAATCCCGACGTGCCGCTCGCCAACGTCTCGACCCTCGGCGAGTTCTATACCAAATCCATGGCGCGCACCTCTTTCACGCTGATCATGCTCTGCGTTGCCGGAGCCATGGCGCTGCTGTTGGGCATCGTCGGCATCTACGGTGTCATCGCATACTCGGTGTCGCAGCGCACGCGCGAGATCGGCATCCGTATGGCACTCGGGGCACAGCGCCCCAGCCTCACCGCCTTGTTCGTTCGCCAGGGCCTGCAACTCACCGGCATCGGCATTGGGTGCGGCCTCGTGGTCGCCTTCATCACCATGCGGCTGATGTCATCCATTCTGTTCAATGTCAGCCCGGTCGACCCCATCACCTACGTGGTCATCACCGTCGGAGTGATTGCAACGGCCTACCTCGCCTGCTATCTACCCTCGCGGCGCGCCGCCACGGTCGATCCCGTGCACGCGTTGCGAGCCGAGTAGCCCTCCCCACAACAACTCGCGGAGCGGCCATGTTCTCGCTCCGCCACAGGCCGTATCTGTCTCCCGCCGCACTCAGCAACGCCTTTCCCCAAGGCAACATTCGTGCTACAAGCGCTCCCGAGTTTCGAGTCGCGCTGTGTCTCACACCTTTCAACTAGGCAGTGCACAACGCATCTATTGGACTTGAGCATGCGACCGGCAAATCGCCGCTCCGGCAGAAAATAAGAAGCGCCACGTTTGTTCCATAGGCGTACCGCGGTCGGATGCCCTATCCTGAAAGAGCGTGATTGACGCCCCTTCGACAACAAAGATTAACCGACGCCGCTTTCTTCAGATCTCCGCTCTTGCCGCCAGCGGCGGCCTCATCGGGTATGCCGGTTTCTGGGACCGGCACCATCTCGAAGTCGTCGAGCATACCATCCGCCTGCGCCGCTTGCCGGATGCATTTCACGGTCTGCGCATCGCGCAGGTCAGCGATATCCACTACGACGACTACACAGAGCCATTTTTCGTACGAGAAGTGGTCCACCGCATCAATACGCTGCACCCAGATGTCGTTTTGCTGACCGGGGACTTTGTCACCTACGGCCCGCTGCCGAAGCACCTTAGCGCGCGCCTCAGTTATCCCTGCGCCGAGATCCTCAACGACATTCAGTGTCCGCATCGCTTTGCCTCACTCGGCAATCACGACACGCTAGTCGGATGCGACACGGTCATCGATGCACTGAAGGTTCAGGGCATTCCTACGCTGGCCAACAGCTCGCTTCCGTACGAGCGTGACGGCGCGCGCCTCTGGTTCGCCGGACTCCGTAGTTCGGTAGAGGATTTCCCCGAGTTGCACGAAGCCATGCCCGCCCTGGCCGCGCCGAATGAGCCCGTGATTTTGCTGGCCCATGAGCCAGACTATGCGATTCACGCTGCGAAGTATGGCGTCGATCTCATGCTTTCCGGTCATACGCACGGTGGCCAAGTCCGTCTGCCCTTCGTCGGGACACCGGGATTCATGCTACCGAGGGGCGGTCGCTACTTCGTGCGAGGCTATTTCAACGTCGGTCCCCTGCAGCTTTACGTAAACCGCGGCATCGGCACCGTCGGTCTACCAATGCGCTTTCGTTGTCCACCGGAGATTTCATTGCTTACCTTGCAGCCGGCTGAATCGTAACTCGGCGCGCGACGGAACCGCGGTACTATTTCATCCGTACTTCTCAGCATCGCGTCGCCGATCATGAACATCTCCGCCCGGAAGCCATGAACGCAACTACCCGTTCCCTAGAAGAGCCCGCAGTTGGGATCCCAGATGCAGAACATTCAACGCTCCGTCAGGCTCTCCTGCTTGCTGGCCTCTTCGCACTGCTGAAGTTCGCTTTCCACCTCTGGGCAAATCTGTGGGAAGCCCACATCGGGTGGGGCTACTTCCGCGACGAGATGTACTACATCCTTTGCGGGCAGCATCTCGACTGGGGCTACGTCGACCACGGCCCGATCGTCGCGCTCCAGGCGCGGCTCGGCATCGCGCTCTTCGGCACATCGCTCGCCGGCATCCGCATGTTCACTGCGCTCGCCGGCGCAGCCGCCGTCTTCCTCACCGGGCTTATCGCCTGGGCCATCGGCGGCAGCCGAGTTGCACAAGCCCTCGCCATGCTAGGCATCCTGCTCGCTCCCGAGTTTCTTGGGCTCGACAGCTTTCTCTCCATGAACTCCTTCGAGGCAGTCTTTTGGATGGCCGCTGTCCTGGCCATCCTTCTGCTGCTGCGCGGGGCATCACCAAGATGGTGGATCGTTTTCGGCATTGCCGGCGGCATCGGCATCGAGAACAAGCCTTCGATGGTGGTCTTCCTCATTGCGCTGCTCATCGGATTGCTACTTACGCCCCAGAGCCGCATCGTCTTCACTCGTGGCGCGCTCATCGGCGTCGCGCTCATCGTCATCCTCGCGCTTCCAAATCTCATGTGGCAGATCCATTACCACTTCCCCACGCTCGAGTTCATTCACAACGGCAAGGCGGATCACAAGAACACCGTCCTCTCGCCGTTGCAGTTCCTCGGCGCGCAAGTGCTCATGATGAGTCCGTTCAGTGTCTTTCTCTGGTTGCCGGGCGTGGTGTGGCTGCTGGTCGGTCGCCGTAGCCGGCAGTGGCGCTTTCTTGGCTGGACTTATGTCGTCTTCCTTGTACTCATGTTCGCCACGCGCGACGCGAAGGACTACTATCTAGCCGCAATCTATCCCGCTATCTTCGCCGCGGGCGGAGTCTGCTGGCAAGCGCTGCTGAAGCGTCGCGGCACGGCTTGGCTTGTACCCGCGTACGCGGCGTTTCTCCTCATCACGGGCATCCTCGTCCTGCCTATGTCGATCCCGATTCTGACGCCGCGGCATTGGCTCGACTACACCGCGAGCCTGCGCCTGCGCGGTACGGCAAAGAACATGGAGAACGAACCCACCAGCGTCTTCCCGCAGTTTTATGCCGACCGCTTCGGCTGGGAGGAGATGGTGGATCAGGTCACCCGTGTCGTCCACGGACTCTCACCGGCGGACCGCGCCCGCGTGGGTATTTTGTGCTCCAACTACGGCGAGGCCAGCGCCATCAACTTCCTCGGTGCGGGCCGCGGCCTGCCCTTCGCGATCAGCGGCCATAACAATTACTGGATCTGGGGACCGCACGGCGAAACCGGCGAGGTGATGATCGTGATCAACGGCGCATCGCTCGACGAGATGCGCAAGTATTACGACTCCGTCGAAATCGCCGGAGTGATGAACCACCCCTACTCCATGCCCTACGAGCACCGCAACATCTATCTCTGTCGCGGCCGCAAAGGCTCGATCGTAAAGGACTGGCAGGAGTTCAAGAAGTACATCTGATACACCGTCGCCGGAGACCTCTCAATGCGCCCCTCGGTCCTTGCTCTTGCTTCTCTCTGCGTCGCCCTTGCATCCGGCCATTCTCAAACTCCATCACCAATTGCGAACCAGCCGGATGTCGCTCGAATGGAACAGGTCGTCCAGGACGCCGTCAAAGAAAACCACTTCATGGGCACGGTCCTGGTCGATCGCGATGGAAAAGCGATCCTTGATAAGGGCTATGGATCAGCCGATCTGGAATGGAATATCCCCAACGCACCGGACACCCGGTTTCGGCTGGGCTCCATCACCAAGCAGTTCACCGCCGCGAGCATCCTGCTGCTCGAGGAGCGCGGCCGGCTCAAGGTCGAAGATCCCATCTCGAAATACATGCCGGATGCCCCTGCCGCGTGGAAGAACATCACCTTCGTCCATCTGCTCAGCCACACCTCAGGCATTCCAAGCTTTACTTCGTTTCCCGATTACGAGCAGCTACAGAGTCGTCCGGTCAACCCGGATCAGCTCGTAGCGCGCTTCCGCGACAAGCCGCTCGACTTCCAACCTGGCGAGAAGTGGCAGTACAGCAACTCCGGCTACGCGTTGCTCGGCTATCTGCTGGAAAAGATCAGCGGCCAGAAGTATTGCGACTTCCTGCAGCAGAACATCTTCGATCCGCTCGCGATGCATGACACGGGTTGCGATCGCAACAGCATGATCCTGCCGCGGCGTGCCTCCGGCTACACGCCTGGCGCGCATGGTCTGGAAAACGCCAGCTACATCGACATGACCGTACCCTTCTCCGCAGGTGAACTCTATTCCACCACCGGCGATCTGCTGCGCTGGCAACAGGGACTCTTCGGCGGCAAGGTACTGAATCCCGCATCGCTCACGAAGATGACGACTCCGGTCAAGGAAGACTACGGCTTCGGTCTCTCGATAGAGACCATCAAAGGACGTGAGCGCATCAGCCACGGTGGCGGCATCAACGGCTTCAACACCTCCGAGTCCTGGTATCCGAAAGAGAAGCTCAGCATCATCGTGCTCGCCAACGTAAACGGCAATTCGCCGTCGGAGATTTCCAACCGCCTCGCATCGATCATGTACGGTGAGCCGGTCATCCTTCCGTCGGAGCGGAAGGAGGTTTCCGTTCCGGTCAATGTCCTCACACGCTATGTCGGCGTCTACCAGATAGATCCCAAATTCTCGCTCACCATCGCGCTCCGGGGCGATCATCTCGTCACCCAAGGAACCGGCCAGCCACCCGTGCCTATCTTCGCCTCAAACCCCACGCGCTTTTTCGCGCGAATAGTGGATGCGGAGATTGAGTTCTTTCCGGACGCTGCAGGCAATATCGATCATCTCGTCCTCTATCAGGGCGGCCGCGAAATGAAGGGTATCCTGCAAAAGGGTGAATCGGCGGTCCTGTCCACGGAACGCAAAGAAGTTCCGGTGCCCGTGACCACACTCTCGCGTTACGTCGGCGTGTATCAGTTGGCGCCCGAATTCCTCATCACGATCACTCTGCAAGGCGACCACTTGGTTGCGCAGGCAACAAACCAGCCCGCTGCTCCCATCTTTGCCTCCACCCCAACGCGCTTCTTCTATCGCGTTGTCGACGCGGAAATCGAGTTCTTCGCAGACCCCTCTGGCAAAATTGACCACCTGATTCTCTACCAGGGCGGCCGAGAGATGAAGGGCGTGAAGCAGTAGCGACGGAATTTCCCGGCAAACGCTCGAAGGCGCGCTACTCTAGGCACGAATCCCTCCATCGGAGCTCCGCCATAGCCGCTCACGTCTCCACCACCGCACAGCGCGAACACCAGCCGCTGGAGCGTGTCCTCGGCCTCTCGCAGTCCACCGCCATCGTCGTGGGCACCATCATCGGGAGCGGCATCTTCCTTGTGCCGCAAGAGATGATGAGGGCCGTCGGCCACTCCTCGCTGGTCTATCTCGCGTGGATCACCGGTGGACTGCTCTCGCTCTTCGGCGCGATGACCTACGCTGAGTTGGCTGCGCGCATGCCCGAAGCGGGCGGCGAATACGTCTACCTCCGCCGCGCTTACGGCGATCTGCCCGCCTTCCTCTATATGTGGACCTGGTTCGCCGTCGCCAAACCAGCGTCCATCGCCACCGTCACCATCGGGCTCGCCCGCACACTCGCCCTCTTCCCCGCGCTCAAATGGCTTGATCACA
>DASZGZ010000004.1:0-18308 GCA_035938355.1 Acidobacteriaceae bacterium | reverse complement strand
AGCTTCGCCGGAAAGTGGGCCGCGCTGCATCATGTGCCGGTGTACTGCGGCGAGTTCGGGGTGTACCAGCCATATGTTGATCCGGCAATGCGGGCCGCGTGGTTGCGCGATACACGCACGGCGCTGGAAGACCAAGGCATCGGCTGGGCGGTGTGGGATTATCAAGGCAGCTTTGCCGTGGTGACGAAGACGGATGGAAAGGCCGCCCCCATTCCCGCAATCGCCGAGGCGCTTGGGTTGCATTCGCAGTGATTTGCGGCACCCTCGGAGGGCTTCGCTGAATCCAACCAGAGACGCGGCACGAGACACACGCAATTTCAACGGAAGCTAAGGAGAACAATAACTATGGCGCCTACGCCGGAATCTATCGAGAGCCTGAAGCATGCCCCCGGAGTGGCCGGCATGGTCGAACACATCCTTCATCGCTGGAGCCCGCGATCCTATGCGGACCGCGATGTTCCAACCGAAGACCTGAAGAAAGGCTTTGAGGCCGCACGCTGGGCGGCATCTTCGTTTAACGAACAGCCCTGGCGCTTCGTGGTGGGGCGGCGCGGCGATGCGACATATAAAAAGATCTTCGACACGTTGGTACAGTTCAATCAGGATTGGGTCAAGAGCGCTCCGGTGCTCATTCTGTCGGTCGCGCGCAAACACTTCGCGCACAACGGGCAGATCAACCGCCACTCCTGGCACGACACCGGCGCAGCGATGGCGAACTTCGTTCTGCAGATTACGGCGCTGGGGTTGCATGCGCACTCCATGGCCGGTTTCGATCACCAGAAGGCGAAGGCTGCGTTCCATATCCCGGACGACTTCGACACGGTGGCCGTCACCGCAGTCGGGTATCTGGGCGATCCGGAGTCGTTGCCGGAAGAGATGCGCAAGTCGGAGGTTGCTCCGCGCCAGCGCAAGGATCTGAAGGAGTTCGTCTTCTCGGAGTGGGAGAAGCCGGCCTTCTAATCCTGCTGCAGGGTCACGTCAGCGTACAGGCTGCGTTTCGTGAAGCGAGACGACGGCCTGCCGCGCTGCAGCGAGCGTCGCTTCGATGACTTCGGGCGTATGCGCTGTGCCAAGAAAGATCGCCTCAAACTGCGAGGGCGGCAGCCACACACCGGCATCCATCATGGCGCGGTGAAACGCGCCGAGGCGTGCCGTGTCCGATGTGGCGGCGGTTGCGAAATCGACCACGCGATCGTTCGTAAAGAACCAGGTCCACATCGCGCCGACGCGATTTGTCGTCACCGGCATGCCGGCGTCGGCGAGCACACCCGCAACACCTTCCGCCAGAGTCTGACTGGCAAATTCCAGACTGCCGTAGACCGCTTCGCTGTTGGCTGCGAGGAATGCGAGCGTCGCGACACCGGCGGCCATCGCCAGCGGATTGCCACTGAGCGTTCCGGCCTGATAGACCGGGCCGAGCGGCGCGAGCATCTCCATGATCTCCGCGCGTCCGCCGAAGGCTCCGCAGGGCAGTCCGCCCCCGATGATCTTGCCGAGGCAGGTCATGTCAGGTGTGACGCCGTAGAGTTGCTGCGCGCCGCCATGCGCGACGCGGAAGCCTGTCATCACCTCATCGAAGATCAGGACCGCGCCCTCGCGGGTGGTGATCTCGCGCAGCGCTGCCAGATAGCCGGGTTCGGGCGCCACACAGCCCATGTTGCCGGCGACGGGCTCGAGGATGACCGCGGCGATCTCGTTGGGCCGAGCCGCGAATGCTGCCTCGACCGCATCAAGATCGTTGTAGGGCAGCGCCAGCGTGAAGTGTGCGATCTCCTCCGGCACGCCAGCCGAGCCGGGGATGCCGAAGGTGGCCAAGCCGGAGCCGGCCTTTACCAGCAGCCCGTCGGCGTGGCCGTGATAGCAGCCCTCAAACTTGATGATGTACTTGCGCCGGGTGAAGCCGCGCGCAACCCGGATCGCCGACATCGTCGCCTCGGTGCCGGAGGAGACGAAGCGCAGCTTCTCGATCGATGGCACGGCGGTGGTGATGAGGTCGGCGAGGTCCGCCTCACTCGCCGTTGACGCGCCAAAACTGGCGGAGCGCGCCGCTGCCTGCTGGATCGCCTCGACCACGGGAGGAAAGGCGTGGCCCAGAATCATCGGTCCCCAAGAGCCGAAGTAGTCGATGTAGCGGTTGCCGTCCGCGTCCCAGAGATACGCACCCTCTGCGCGCGCAACGAAGGGTGGATCCCCACCCACCGCGCGAAAGGCGCGGACCGGGGAGTCGACTCCGCCGGGTAAGAGACGTTCTGCGCGTTGCTGCAACTGGCGGGAGCGATCGAGTGTCCGCATCCCTACCAGTATAGAAAGTCCTTCGCATCCGTCGCGCATCTCTCCTCGTGGAGGAGCATGTATGACACAGCAGCCGTTGGTCCCACCCTTCGATATGGAGAGTGCCGCGCGCAAGGTGCAGGTGGCGCAGGATTTGTGGAACACGCGCGATCCGCAGAAAGTGGCGTTGGGCTACACAGAAGACAGCGAATGGAGAAACCGTGATGAGTTTCTCCATGGCCGCGCGGAGATCATCGCATTTCTGGAGCGCAAGTGGGCCCGGGAGCTGGACTACCGGCTGCGCAAATACCTTTGGACTGCTCACGAGAACCGCATTGCTGTTCATTTCGAATACGAATGCCATGACGCCAGCGGGCAATGGTTTCGTTCCTATGGCGTGGAGCTATGGGAGTTCGCGCCAGACGGCAGGATGCGCCGCCGTGTTGCCAGCATCAACGATCAGAAGATCAGCGAGGCGGAGCGCAGATTCCGTTAAGCGCGCTCGCCGATCCTTCGATAACGCCGCATAGCATCAGGGCGCCAGGCTCCTGACAAGGCTGATCGATCCCAGACCAGGGGTTCCTCCACTTGCGCTGCGAATGAGTTTCGCTTCCACGTAATACGCGCAGCATCCGCCTTGATCCTGACTTCCCTCAGTTGGACCCTGGGCAAACGAAAAATTGAAGAAAGAACCCGGGCTTTGCGGCAGTCCTTCCTGGAATGCTGCTTTTGGCGGGTAGTTATTACTGTCGAAGGTGATGAGTGTGGTCAGCGCCCCGGTGGACACGTTGTATTGCTTCAACGTGACAATGACCTGAGCTCCATTGCCGTTATCCAGGAATCGAACCAGTAGTGCTCTGCCTTCGCAGCAAGGTCGGGTGACGGGCGTCAGCAGGTCCCCCGCGGGAGACACGTTATAGCGCAGAATTACGGTTCCCGTTTTCACCGAGGGCTGAACATAGGCGAGCTGGTCAACGAACAGGTAGGTTGAGGTGCTCGATGGATCCACTGTCCCAGTGGATGCGATCCAAACCTGCGCTGCACCTACTTGCGACGAGGCGGCGAAGCAGAGTGCCAGAATAGCCATGCACCCGCAATGGATGAGAGCCCGCCGAAGTTTCATTTGTTTCTCCCTTCTCCCATTCGGAAAGAACTTTCCTCAGACGATCGGGATAAGCAGGGACGGCAGCAATACCGAGCGTCTTGTACTTAAACCGTCTGAGGCAAGGCATTCACAAATGGGCAGAAATTGTGACACTGATGGGTATATGGCTGTCAACCAGACCTCACCCGAGGTCGTGCCAAGCTGTTTCAGGTAAATGCGGATAAGGATGCATCCGCTGATCGACTTGCGCCGGTGATCCGTCCGCGCATGTCAACTTGCGACAGATTCGAGTCGATTGTCGCGGGCCGATTCCCTCTCGCTATGGGCAGGGGAAACCGGATTGCGGCCGCGGCTGTATTGCCTTGGCGAACAGCCCATGACGCGCCGGAAGGCGGTGCTGAAGGCGCTTTCGGATTCGTAGCCGACCGCCACAGCGATGACAGAGACAGGATCGCTGGCATTCACCAGCTTGTCGCCAGCCAGCAGCATTCGCCAGCGCGTCAGGTATTCCATCGGCGAGGCTCCAACTGTCTGCTTGAATTTCAGGGCGAAGGTTGATCGAGACATGCCGGCACTCTGGGCCAGCGATTGCAATGTCCAGCGCTGCGCCGGGGCATCGTGGATGGAGTGGATTGCAGCGCTCATCTGTTTGTCTGCCAGAGCGAAGAGCCACCCAACGCCGCCTTTCAACCCTTCCGCCAGATGCAGACGGAGAGCCTGAACCAGCATCATGTGTGCGAGGTCTTGCGCGACCAGAGAGGCGCCCGGCTGCGGCTCGAGCAATTCCTCCCGCATCCGCTCCAGCGACCAGCGCATCGCCGCCTTGTCCGATTCCCTGCGGAGATGCACGATGGGCGGCAACACGCCCAGCAGGATGCCGGCATGATTGCCGATGAACGCGAAGTGGCCGCCCACAATGCAGCAACTGCCGCCGCCATTGATAAGGGCGATGCCTCCCCGTCTCTCCGCCGTCGTAAGCATGGGAAGGGCGTCGACAGGGGGCAAACTTAGATCGGTTGCGAGACGAAACGATCTTCCATGCGGCAGCAGGAAGCAATCGCCCATCTCAAGGTGCGCTGCGTCCGGCACGCCGTCCACGGACAACCAGCACTGCCCCGAGACCACGGCATAGCATTTGATGCCGTCATGCGGTCCGAACCGAACGGACAGCTCGCCACCCACGTCGAAGCCACCGGCAATATAGCTGCGCGGTTTCAGCAACGACAGCACATCGGACAGCGGATCCATCGGTAACTCCGGACGATCGCGAAGACAATACGGACTCTCTAGCTAGATCGTATCTCCTCCATCCCCATCTTGATACAGAGCAGATTTCCCAGGCCGGGTTCGCCTTCGCTGCTTCGCGGTCACGTATGGGAGATCCGCTCTCACCGCGCCGCAAATGCGGTCAATGGAATGCGGTCAGGGGCATGAAGTAAAGGAGAGATCAAGATGCGAGTTTTCATCACCGGAGCTACAGGTTTTATCGGTTCAGCCATTGTTCCCGAGCTCATCAAGGCGGGCCATCAGGTGGTTGGCATGGCGCGGTCCGATGGAGGCGCCAAGTCTCTAATCGCCGCAGGTGCCCAGGTGCATCGAGGAGATCTGGAAGACCTGGAAAGCCTGCGCAGTGGAGCAGCCCAGTCGGATGGCGTGATCCATACGGCCTTCATCCACGACTTCTCGAAGTTCGAGGCGAACTGTGAGATAGACCGGCGCGCCATAGAGGCTCTTGGGGCCGAGCTTGCCGGATCGAACCGTGCGTTGGTCGTCACAGCCGGGAGCGCACTCGCGGCGGCAGGTCGCCTGGCGACTGAAGAAGATCGACCCGCTTCCACAATTCCCCGCGCAGCTTCGGAAGAGGCGACAGATTCGGTGGCCTCGCGGGGTGTGCGCGCGTCGGTGGTGCGCCTTCCGCAGGTCCATGATCGCGTCAAGCAAGGCCTGGTCAGCTACCTGATCGCCATCGCGCGCGAGAAGGGCGTGTCGGCGTATGTGGGCGACGGACGCAACCGCTGGCCTGCGGTGCATCGGCTCGATGCTGCCCGTCTCTACAGATTGGCGCTGGAGCAGGGATCTGCGGGAGCCAGATATCACGCCGTCGCTGAAGAGGGCGTATCGCTCCGGGAGATCGCTGAGGCAATCGGCCGGGGACTGAAGGTGCCGGTTGTCGCCAAGTCGCCCGAGGAGGCCGCCGCCCATTTTGGCTGGCTCGGACTCTTCGTGGGTCTGGACTGCCCGGCCTCCAGCGCGCTCACGCAGGAACGGCTGGGATGGCGCCCGACATCGCAGCCGGGGATGATTGCCGATCTCAACCGTGCGCGCGATTTCGAAGCCTGAACGCACCGCGTACCTGCGGCGCGTTGGCGTCGCAGGTACGGAGGGTCGTGATACGCTGCGTCACAGCCTCGCGCTAGAGTTTCGAGCCGCCATCGACGGGAATGCTGGCACCGGTGATCCAAACGTCTTCGTCTTCCCGGGTGGCGAAGATGTCGCGGAATGATCCTGCTGATCGATCAGATCGGGACTCTTAGATGTGGGCCGCTAGATCTGGGCTCTGCCACCGTCAACGAATAGCTCGATACCGGTGACAAAACTGGAGTCGTCGGAAGCCAGGAACAGCGCCGCTTTGGCGATTTCCTCTGGCTCGCCCATACGCCCCATCGGGATAGTGGATACGATCCTCGCGATAGCGTCCGCAGGTTGTTCGACAATAATCGGCGTGTCCGTTGGACCAGGGCTGAGGACATTTGAACGAATATGACGGTCCTTCAGCTCCACGGCCCATGCTCGAACGAAGTTGCGGAGAGCGGCCTTGCTGGCGCCGTATACCCAAAAGCCGGGAGTACCTTTCACGCTTGCGACGGAGCCGTTGAGGATGATTGAGCCGCCATCGTTTAGCAACGGCAATGCCTTTTGCACTGTGAAGAGCGTTCCTTTGACATTCGTGTTGAATATCTTGTCGTAGAACTCTTCCGTAACTGCACCCAGCGGGACAAACCCACCGGTGCCGGCGTTGGCGAAAACTACATCGATTCGTCCCTTTGCCTTGACCGTCTCGTAGAGACGATCAAGATCGTCCAGCTTGGAAACGTCTCCGTGAACACCTGTCACGTTGGTGCCGATTGCCTCGACGGCATCGTTCAGTTCCTTCTGGCGGCGGCCGGTAATGAAGACATAAGCACCCTCCGCGACGAAAAGCTTTGCCGTAGCAAACCCTATGCCCGAAGTGCCGCCAGTGATGACCGCTACCTTCCCCTGCAACTTCCCCATACTCGGCACTCTTTCTTGATCGTTCACCTTACTTCTGATCAGGCGTTCGTCCCGCCATCCACGGTCAGGTTCGCGCCGGTGATGTACGAGGATTCCGGACCGGCGACGAAGGCTACCAACGCGGCGACCTCATCGACACTTCCATAGCGATTGAGTGCCGTGGCGGCCTTCTGCGGCGCGGCCCAGTCACCCGCGGCGGGATTCAGATCCGTGTCGATGGGACCCGGCTGGACGTTGTTGACCGTGATGCCGCGGCTCCCGACCTCTCTGGAGAGACCCTGCGTGAACATCTTCACGGCTCCTTTGGTGACCGAGTAGGGCACCAGGCCGGGGGTCATCATGCGTTCGCCGACGCAGGAGCCGATCATGATGATGCGGCCGCCATCGTTCATATGCTTCAGCGCCGCCTGCGTCGCGACGAATACGCCGCGGACATTGATGTCGATGACGCGATCCAGCTCTTCGAGCGTGCTCTCCTCAAAGGGTTTCGGAATGGCCGTGCCGGCATTGTTCACGAGCACATCCAGTTTGCCCAGCGCGGCGACTGCCTTCTCCACTGCGCTCTTGACTGCATTGGCGTCTGCGGCGTCCGCCTGGATAGCGACCGCCTTTCCACCGGCACCTTCGATAGCCTTCACCACGGCTGCCGCCGCGTCCGCACCCTTGGTGTAGGTGATGGCGACGCTCGCTCCATCCGCGGCCAAACGCTTCGCAATGGCTGCGCCGATGCCCCGTGAACCGCCGGTGACAAGCGCCACTTTTTTGCTCAATTTAGACACCGGATCTCCTTTGTTTTCGAAACAGTTTGCTGTGCCAATCATTCAAACCTATGAGTTGGTTATCTGATGTGCCATTCTGCCGAGGGGATTTGGCATTTTGATGGAATAGCACTTATTCCCGGCAGGAATGCATGAGCAGCCGAGGGAAAGCTGCTCTCGTGTGTTTTCCCCCAAAAATAACAATCGGATTCTTGACGCTTGAGTGCCCGCATTGAATCCATTCCACAGAGGAATGTGGGGGTACGCGTGGACAAGTTCGATGCGATGCAGATATTCGTCCGGGTCGTCGAAAAAGGGAGCTTCTCCGCCGTTGCGAAAGAACGCGGGATTGGACAGCCTGCGGTGAGCAAACAGATCTCCGCGCTGGAAGATGAGCTCGGTACCGAGCTGATGCACCGCACCTCCCGATCCATAGCACTGACCGAGGCAGGCCGCGACTTTCACGAGTCGGCGCTGCGCATTCTGGAAGACTTCGAAAGCGCGACCTCACGCATCGGCCGGGGGCAGACGGCACCGAAGGGCCTGATACGTGTCACCGTTCCGCCCACATTTGCCCGTCTCCATATGGTTTCGAAGCTCCCTGCTTTTTTTGCTGCCTATCCCGATATGGCGGTCGAGATGGCCGCGTCGGAAAGCCCGACGACGATCGTCGAGGACGGCTTCGATCTGGCGATTCACTCGGGCGATCTGCCGAACTCCAACCTGGTCGCGCGAAGGTTCGCGCAGACGATGATCATACTTGTCGCCACCCCTCAGTACCTGACTCGCTATGGCGCGCCGGAATCGCCGGAAGATCTCACCCGCTTTCGCTCGATCGTGTTTGTCGAGCGTGGCTCGGTGCAGCCGTGGAAGTTCGGCTCGGGCGAGTATGCGAAGCGTGTCGTGCCGTCGGGCGTCTTTCGAACCAGCGATATCGAACAGATGCGGATCGGCGTTCTTGAACATCTGGGCATCGCCCAGGCGCCGGCATGGCTGTTCGCCGCGGAGCTTAGAGAAGGTACAGTTCTGCGCCTTCTGACGCCCTTTGAACGAACAGTGCCGATCTTTGCCGTGCGTCCGGCAAGCCGCCGGATGTCCACCAAGGTTCGCATCTTCATCGAGCACCTGGAGAAGACTTTCGCGCTTTGTTCCCAGTTCAATCCGCGACCGAACTGAGGCCATGACCGGTTTGCCGACCGGGGCGACGCGGCAATCGGCGGCTACGAAGGAAAATTCTGCCCGTCTGGTAGGCGGAACGGCGAAACTCTCGTCGATTTGAGCTAGACGAAGGTAGCGCGCGCGGCCCACTCTCTCTTCTGAGAGCCGGGTGGACGATGGCTGGCAAAGGAAACGTGATGAATCGTTTTTCGAAGAGAGCGCTCCGCGTTGTCTGTGTATCTGCCGCGATCTGGTTGTCGATAACAGCCGCGACGGCCCAGACAGCGACCTCACGCATGGTGAGCGCTGCAAATAAGTTTCTTGCAACGCTCAGTGAGCAACAACGGAAGAGTGTCCTGTACGCCTTCGGCGACGATGAGCAGCGGGCGCGCTGGTCCAACCTTCCAACCACCATTGTTCCTCGGGGCGGTATCAGCCTAAAGGAGATGAACGCGACTCAGCGTTCCGCCGCGATGGCCCTGGTGTCATCGGCGCTGAGCCCGAGGGGTCTTGAGAAGGTGCAACAGATTATGCAAGGAGACGAGGTCCTCAAGGTCGGGGAGGCGAAGAACGGCAATCGGCCGCCTCGCGGGAACGGAGGGCCGCGGCCCGGTGGGCCGGGTGGCGGCGCGATGTTCGGCAAGGATCTTTACTACATTTCGATCCTCGGAACTCCGTCGGAGAAGAGCCCGTGGATGCTTCAGTTCGGAGGACATCATCTGGCGCTCAACATCACTGTCGCCGGCGAACGGGGCGCCCTGACGCCTACACTGACCGGCACACAACCTGCGCTTTACATCAGCGGCGGTAAGACCGTGCGGCCTCTCGGCCTGGAGAGCGACAAGGCGCTGGCGCTGCTCCACGCCCTCGACGACAGCGAGCGAAAACAGGCAGTCCTGAGCTATCGGCTGGCCGATCTGGTGCTGGGTCCGGGGCAGGATGGCAAGACGATTGTTCCGGAGGGGCTCAAGGCTTCCGGGATGACGGAGCAGCAGCGCGCCATGCTGCTGGATGTCATCTCGGAGTGGGCAGGCATCATCCATGAGAGCGCAGCGGCAGCCCGTATGGCCCAGCTCAAAGCAGATATCAACGAGACCTGGTTCTCGTGGAGCGGTCCAACCACCGCTGCTCCCGGCAAGAACATCACCGCCTACTACCGGATCCAGGGCCCACATCTCGTCATCGAGTACGCGCCGCAGACTCTGGGTGGAGACCCCGCCTTGCATGTGCACACGATGTACCGCGATCCGACCAATGACTACGGCCGGGGTTTGATTAAGGAATGAAAGCCTGGCTCATCGCCGCTGTCACGATTCTTCTGCTGCTGGGAGGGCCAGCGTTCGCGCACAGGCTCGATGAATACCTCGAGGCCACCATCCTCTCTGTAGAGAAGGACCATGTGCAGGCATCGATGCGCCTGATCCCCGGAGTTGCGGTGTCGTCTTCGATCATCGCCAGCATTGACAGCGATGGCGACGGCATCCTCTCCGCTGCGGAGCAGAGCGCTTATGCGGAGCGCGTGCTGGGCGATCTCTCGCTTACGGTTGACGGCAAATGCCTAAAGCCGAAGCTCGTCTCGGCAAGCTTTCCGCGAGTGGAAGAGATGAGAGAGGGCCTCGGCGAGATCCATATCGAGTTCAGGGCGGATCTGCCGCCTGGAGGCGCCAACCGAAGGCTCATTCTTGAAAACCACCATCAAGTCCGAAAGGCCGCGTACCTGGTGAATTGCCTGGTGCCGAGCGACCACGACATTCGCATCGTCTCTCAGACTCGGAATGAGCAGCAGTCTTTCTATCAATTGGATTACGTGCAGGCGGGCGTTCCTTCCGCCCCTCTGCCTCTCCAATGGTGGACGAACTTTCGCGACGCGATGAGTGCGGTTGGCTTCCCCAGCATGTTCCGTCTCGGAATGCGCCACATCGCGGAGGGCACAGATCATCTGTTGTTCCTGCTCGCGCTCCTCTTGCCTGCGCCCCTGATCGTCGTCGGCGCTCGCTGGGGCGGCGTCACCGGGGTCCGCGGCAGTCTTCCGCGCATTCTGAAGATCGTGACGGCATTTACGATCGGGCACTCGATCACGCTGGCGCTCGCGGCATGGGGACTTGTGCACGTGCCCAGCCAGCCGGTTGAAGTGCTGATCGCAGTTTCGATTCTCGTCTCCGCGATGCATGCACTGCGCCCGTTATTCCCTGGCAAAGAAGCAGGGATAGCCGCTTTCTTCGGCCTGATTCACGGTCTGGCGTTTGGCGCGACGCTGAGCGCGCTGGGACTTGGCCGGTGGGAGCGCGTGGCCGGCATTCTAGCATTCAATCTGGGCATTGAAACCATGCAGCTGATCGTGGTGGCCGCGGTCATGCCGGTGCTGATTTTGATGAGTCGCACACGCGCGTATTCAGTCTGCCGCGTCGGCGGGGCGCTTGTTGCCGGTGTTGCGTCTGTGGGGTGGATCGCTGAGCGGCTGTTCCATCTGCCGAACCTGGCAGGCGTGGTAGCGAATAACGTAGCGCATTAACGCCATCTGGATTGTTTCTCATCGATAAGTGAGCGGATTCGCGGCGACTTGTCCTATAGTCATCCATTCCGTTTCCTGCCCGGCAGCAACGCGATGCTCATTTGCCGTTAGCAACCTGCGCGGCGCGTCCTGCCGCGGCATACAGGTTCAGGCGTGAGTAGACGCCGAAGGCCGACCCGTCATCCAGGAAACCGCCGCCGGGTCCTTCGGTCTCGGTCAGGATTTTGTCGGCCCGCTCCAGGGTCAACGAGGGAAAAGCGGCTGTCAGCAGATATCCGGCCTCGGGAGCGAGCTTGCCAACATCCTCCACCGTTCCAGCAGTCTTCGAATAAACGACCGGCAAGTCATACGTCTGCGTCCCCGCATAAAAGGCTTCGTTCGCTTCGGGATTGTTCAGATGTCCCGTATCTTGCTTTGCGCAAACTTCGATAGAGTCTCCGCAGGCTGCCTGTAGCGCCGACGTCATGTCGGCACGGGCCTTCTTTACCGCAGCCTGGAAGTCTTTTATCACCGGGGCGTGTGGAAGCGTCTGCCCCACGTAGGCCGGGTCGTTCGCCAGAAGATGCGCCAAATGGTAGAGCGCCACTGTTCGCCCTCCCAGCACATCCATTGCATAGTGCGCGCCCATGATGATGCGGTCGTTTCCATATTCGGCACCCCGCGCGACCATCTGCTGATACCGCTCCGGCACCAGGATCGCCAGCATCACCGAGCCCGTATAGCCATAAGTCGTGTGGCCACTCGGATACGACGGGCTATTGATCAGATTCATGATGGGTCCGCGGTTGTAATCAGAGTTGTCCGCAGGAATATTGAAATAGTCCGGTCCGACAATTCGTGTAACCTTCGGCTCGGTCTGAAAGGGGCGGGAATTGCCAAACTGATCGGCGCCCGCGGTTCCTGCCGGAAGTCGGTAGCTGATGCCGAACACGTCTGGAGAGCCGCCGTTGCTCTTGAAAATCGCGCTCGCCGTGGCCGAGACCGGCGTCTTTCCATCGGTCGTTGCATTGGCGAAAAAATATTTGGCGGAGTTGGAATTCAAACCAGCCGTCAGGTTCGCGTAGGCGAGAACCTCGGCAACTGCCGGTGACAGCTTGGTGTAACGCTCCCGATCGATGTAGTGCGCCCGCGCCAGATAGGCACTGCCGAGTGTCGTCCCGAGCCCGTCCGCAAGGTTGGCCACGTTAGCGCCCGTAATAAAAGCATCGCGAAGCGCCTGCTGTTGCTGTTCCGCGAAGGGCAGGAGTGTCGGCTGCTGTATGGCACCGGTCTGAATCCCGCCGGTGACGGTATAGTTCGCGGCCAGCGCCGCTTTGCCCGCATCCGTAGTCGACAGTGCGGCCACCGGCGCAAGTCCTTTGAGAGCGACCATATCCGTAGCCGACTGCGCTTCAGCCTGGCAGGACAGCAGCGCGCACAGCACCGCTGCCGTGAAAAAGATCCTGCTTGGCATCTCTCGTCCCTCCGATCACGAGCACACGAACAAGAAAGCAATCTACCAGCCGCCTCAGCGCACCAGCAAAGATCGGCTTCGCCGCAAACGCAATTGGCCTGGCGCATCCGTTAATCTGCTCTTCAGTCATTCACTCTTGGGCATGCGGATTGTTCTCACCACCTTTGGCACGCTGGGCGATGTACACCCGCTGATCGGGGTGGCGCTGGAGATGCGGCGGCGGGGACATACGCCCGTGCTGGCAGTGCCGGAGATCTTTCGGCCGAAGATCGAGCCACTCGGCCTCGAGTTTGCGAAGGTTGGGCCCACGCTCAACCCGGAGGATCCGCAGCAGGTTGCCGACCTGATGGACATCTACAAGGGCACGGAACGCACGCTGCGCGAGGTGCTGTTTCCGGCGATCCGCCAGAGCTATGACGAGCTGCTGGCAGCAGTCGAGGCCGGAGGTGGCGCGGATCTGATGCTGGCCGGCGAGCTTACCTACCAGGCGCCGGTGGTGGCGGAGGTGACAGGCATCCGCTGGGCGAGCTATGTACTGGCGCCGCTCTCGTTCTTCTCCGCTCACGACGCGCCGGTGCTGGCGCCGTATCCGAAGCTTGCCCGGCTGCAGAGCGCAGTGCCCGCGACGGGACGTGCGGTGAAGCATTTTGCTCGGTGGGTGACGCGCGACTGGGCGGAGCCGGTATACCGGTTGCGTGCGGAGCTGGGGCTGGATCGCGGGGCGAACGTGATCTTCGACGCGAAGCATGCGCCGAGCCTGGTGCTGGCGATGTTTTCGCCGCTGTTGGGGGCGCCGCAGCCGGACTGGCCACCCAACACGGAGATCACCGGCTTCGTCTTCTACGACGGAGACGCGGGAAAGCAGGAGCTTCCGGAGGAGGTCGAAGAGTTTCTGCAGGCGGGCGAACCACCGGTGGTCTTCACGCTAGGATCGGCCGCGGTGCTGGATGCGGGTGACTTCTATGAGCAGAGCGCCGAGGCAGCGCGGATCGCCGGCGTGCGCGCGGTGCTGCTGGTCGGGACCGATCCGAGAAATGTACCCAGGAACGTTCCGGGGATGCAGTCATCCAGCATTTGCGTGGCGCGTTATGCGCCCTATTCGAAGCTCTTTCCGCGAGCAGCGCTTATCGTGCACCAAGGCGGCGTGGGCACGACAGCGCAGGCGATGCGGGCGGGCCGGCCGATGCTGGTGATGCCCTATAGTCATGATCAGCCGGACAATGCGCGGCGCATGCGGCGGCTGGGCGTTGCGGGTGTGATTCAGCGGGAGGACTACACAGCCGAGCGAGCGGCGTGGCGGATTGAGCGTGTGCTGAGGCATCCGCGCTTTGCCAGGCGAGCAGCTGAGGTGGGCGAGCTGGTGCAGCACGAAGATGGGCTGGCGCGCACATGCGATGCGCTGGAGTCGCTCGCGCGTAGCGGTGAGAAGCCGCTCGGAAGTGAGGAGTAGATGATGCAAGGGGCAACAACACAAAAGTCGGGCGAGCAGACCATGGAATGCCCGCAGTGCGGCTATGAGATGAAGGTGACGGAGTCGCTGGCCGCTCCGCTGATCGCCGCGGTGGAGCGGAAGTATCAGCAGCAGATGCGCGAGCAGCAGGCGGCGATCGTCGGGCGGGAGCAGGAGGTCGCCCACCGGTCCGCGGAACTCGAAAAGAAGGCCGCCGATGCCGAACGCCGCGTGGCGGAGCAGGTGCGCGTTCGTCTGGAGGCGGAGCGAAAGCAACTGGCTGCACAAGAGGCAGACCGCGCAAAGCAGATGGTGTCGAGCGAACTGGAACGGCAGGCGAGTGAGCTGAAGGATCGCGAGGCGCGGCTGGAAGCGCTTACCGGAAAGCTGAAGGTGGCACAGGAGCAGGAGGCGGAGTTTCTCCGGAAGAAACGGGCTCTCGACGACGAGCGGCGCGAGCTGAAGCTCCATGTTGAACGGCAGGTGCAGCAGGAGCTCGACGCGGTGCGACGGCAGGCAGAGCAGCAAGTGAAAGAGGACATGCAGTTGCAGGTGCGGGACAAGGACGAGGCCATCCAGGGGTTGCGGCGCCAGATCGACGAGCTGAAGCGGAAGGCCGAGCAGGGATCGCAGCAGGCACATGGCGAGGTGCTGGAGGTACAGGCGGAACAGCAGCTTCGCGCCCGCTTCCCCATGGACGACATCCAGCCGGTTCCGAAAGGACAATTCGGCGGCGACCTGCTGCATACGGTGCGCGACGCGGCAGGGCAACCTTGCGGGACGATTCTTTGGGAGTTCAAGCGGACGCAGAACTGGTCTCAGGGCTGGCTGGCAAAGCTGCGGGGCGACCAGCGCGCTGCGGGCGCCGAACTGGCGGTGCTGGCCACGCAGACGCTGCCGCGCGATCTCTCATTGTTCGACCATATGGAGGGTGTATGGGTCAGCAGCCTTGCCTGCACCCTGCCAGTGGCGGTGGCGCTGCGCCAGGCGCTGATTGAGCTGGCACGTGTGCGGCGTGCCGGCGAGGGTGAGCAGACCAAGGCGCAGGAGGTCTACACCTATCTGACCGGACCGCAGTTCCGCCATCGCGTGGAGACCATTGCAGAGAAGTTTACGGATATGCGCGCCGATCTAGACCAGGAACGCAAGTTCATGGAACGGCAGTGGGCCAAGCGCGAAAAGCAGCTCGAACTGGTGCTAAAGGCGAGCGAAGGGATCAATGGCGACCTCCAGGCGATCGCCGGCCGCACGCTGGACGCAATCGACGCGCTGCAGCCGCAGATGAAGCTGCTCCCAGACGAGAGCTGATCGGGGTTCTCTGCATTCAGCCCAGCGAATTCACATTTCCACAGCGTCACGGGATGCGTCTTAAGTGTCTTCATTCAGGGGTCTTGGGAGCGGAGTTCGCTACCGCCGGGGCGCGGATGTCACCCGTTTGACAACAGCGTTTGATACGGAAGTCGCATACGTAAACGATTTCCTTCCCGTAGAGCCGTTGTTAAACTACGCCCAATCCCGCCGGGATCCGGTGGGGCGAGGGCAGAAAAATCGCCGGCGACGCGACTTGCGCAATCCATTGCGCATCTCAAGACGGAATCAGCGAATTTTGCATGTATCGGCGGCGTGGAACACGCCACTATGACATAAGGCCCGGAGGGAGTTTTTTGCTCGATGGATGATAGGTTGAAGTCTGGAAGTCTAAATGCCGTACGTCTGGCCGCCAGCGAAGGCATGGTCGGCTATTTCTCCATGGAGATTGCCATCGAGCCCAGCATGCCCACCTATAGCGGTGGTCTGGGCGTACTGGCCGGAGACACGCTGCGGTCGGCCGCGGACATGGGATTGCCGCTCGCCGCGGTGACTCTGGTTCATCGTAAGGGCTATTTCAAGCAGATTCTGGATGCGGACGGCAAGCAGACCGAAGACCCGCAGCCCTGGGACCCGGCTGCGCGGCTGCCCCAGGAAGAGCCGCGGGTTGTCGTCACCATCGAAGGGCGGCCGGTGCACATCCGCGCCTGGCGCTACGACATGGAAGGGGTGACAGGCCACACCATTCCTATCTACATGCTGGACACCGACCTGGATGAGAACGATCCACGTGATCGCACCCTGACGGATCGGCTCTACGGCGGCGACACGAACTACCGGCTGGCGCAGGAAATCGTGCTCGGAATCGGCGGCTTCCGGATGCTGGATGCGCTGGGATACGACATCAGCGTGTACCACATGAATGAAGGACATGCCGCGCTGCTGACCCTGGCTCTGCTCGAGAAGACGCTGAGCGGTGGCGCGCTTTCGAGCGCACAGGATCGCGATCTAGAGACGGTTCGGCAGCATTGCGTCTTCACCACCCACACCCCGGTGCCGGCGGGTCACGACCGTTTCAGCCTGGAGCAGTCGTATCGCATCCTGGGCACCGAGGCGACAGAGACCATAGAGCGGATCGGCGGCTGCCACGAGGGCATGGTGAACATGACCTACATTGCGCTGCGGCTCTCGCGCTTCGTGAACGGCGTCGCCATGCAGCATGGCAAGGTCAGCCGGGCGATGTTCCCCGAATACGACATTGCGGCAATTACGAATGGCGTCCATGCGGGCACCTGGACCGCGGCGGCCATGCAGGCCACCTTCGACAAGCACCTGCCGCGTTGGCGCGAGGACAACACGCACCTGCGCTATGCGATCGACATCCCGCAGGACGAGATTGTGGCAGCACATGCGGACGGCAAGAGCCTGCTGCTTGCTGAAGTCGAGCGGCGTGCGGGCATCCGCCTGCGCGAGGACGTCTTTACCATCGGCTTTGCGCGCCGCGTCGCGACCTACAAGCGCGGCGACCTGCTGTTTACGGATGCGGAACGGCTGGCGGCCATTGCGCAGAAGGTGGGCAGCCTGCAGATTCTGTACGCCGGAAAGGCACATCCTGCGGACGAGCCGGGTAAGCAGATCATCCGGCACGTCTTCGAGGAGGCGCACCGCCTCTCTTCCGGCTCGCTGCACATCATCTATCTCGCCGACTACGAATGGCGGCTAGGCGCGTTGCTTACCGGTGGGGTGGACCTGTGGCTGAACAATCCGCTGCGCCCCTATGAAGCCTCCGGCACCAGCGGCATGAAGGGCGCGCTGAATGGCGTGCCCAGCCTGAGCGTGCTGGATGGCTGGTGGATTGAAGGCTGCATCGAAGGCGTGACGGGGTGGGCGATTGAGGATCACGATCGTCCCGAAGAAGAGGCAGCCAGCCTTTACGACAAGCTCGAGTCAAAGATCCTGCCGCTCTACTACCAGAACAAGCAGGGATGGCAGAAGCTGATGCAGACCACGATTGCGATGAACGGCTCCTTCTTCAACACGCAGCGCATGCTCGAGCAGTATGTTTCGAATGCGTATTACCCGGAGAAGAAGGCCAGCTATTCGGCGCATCTGCTGGAGCAGTCCTTCGCGCGCTAGTCATTCTTCGGAGATAACAAAGGGGCGGCGCCTGCGCGCTGCCCCTTTTGCTTTCTGTCCCTGGCCTCTCTAAGTGACGGTCAGATCAGGCTTCCGAGTTGGTGTTCCAGATATCGACGTGCCATTTCCAGCGGCCTTCTTCCTGCTGCCAGTAGACGACGTACTTTACTTCTATCTCGACCGCGGCCTCTCCATCGGGCTCGACGGTGAGAACGGCACGTCCAATCTCGACCACCCCATCGCCTGCTGGCATGACATCGATCGACTCGAGGGTGGCAGACTTCGCGTTGGCGGAGCGGATCATCTCTGACCAGAACTCCTTGATAGCCTTGCGGCCGGAGATCATCGGCAGGCCGGGCGGCAGAATGCGGGCGCCGGAGGTGTAGATATCATCCAGCGTGTCAAAGTTGCGCTTGCCGAAGACCTCTCGATTGAAGAGGTTATTTGCATCCGCCATGGCAAGGCGAATCTGCTGCAGGGATGATTGCGCTGAACTGGACATAGCGCGGGAGGATAGCACAGTCTATACAGACTTGGCGTCATCCATCGCCTTGCTGTTCGACGCTTGACCTGCGGCTGATGTGGTAAGCTCTGTGACCATCATTCGGGTGAGGCGGGCCAGGGGCAACAGCAGGAGCGCCAAGCCATGACCGCAGAGAATCCCCAGCAGCAACGTACTGAACGCGCGCTGACTGCCCTGTCGCTCGCCTTCGCCTTTGGAATCTTCGCATTTGCTGGAACCATGGGGCTGGTGCGGTCATACGTGGCTGCGGTTATCGTTGCCCTAAGCGTTGCAGCATTCATTGCGTGGATCTTCTGGCGGCATCCCATTCTTCCGTACGAAGAGGAAGCAGTCTCCCGTGCTTTGAAGGTGGTCTCCGGAG
>DASZGZ010000003.1:0-4859 GCA_035938355.1 Acidobacteriaceae bacterium | reverse complement strand
GGAAGTCGGCTATCTGTGGACGCCGCCGTGGTGGGGCTGGGAAGGTTCCGCATATAGCTTTCACGAAGGCTACTGGGGCCCGCAGGTTGGCTTTTATGGTGGCATTAACTACGGCTACGGCTACTTCGGTCACGGCTTCGAGGGCGGGCGATGGCAGGGCAATAGCTTCTACTACAACCGCTCTGTCATGAATGTGAATGTCACCAACATTCGCAATGTCTACAACACGACTGTCATAAATCGTGGCGGCGAAAATCGCATCAGCTACAACGGCGGCACCGGCGGCCTCACGGCGCGTCCGTCTCCCGCCGAGGAGGCAGCGGCGCGTGGGCGGCACTTACCACCCATCGCGGCACAGACGGAACACAGACAGCAGGCGCACGGCAATCCTGAACTTCGCGCGTCAGCCAATCAGGGTAAGCCGCCCATTGCTGCAACAGAAAAACCCGCCTCGTTCAGCGGCCGCGGCGTTGTTCCGGCAAGAGAAGCAGGAGCGCCGTACCACCCACCCGCCAATGCCAGGGAAACCCGGCCAGTGGCCAATGGCGCAGAAAACCACCCTGCCGCCGTTCCGACGCACCCGAGTGAGCCTCCGCAGCACGAGGTCGCCCCGCGCCCCAGCCCAGGCAGCCCCAAGATGGAAGAAAAGAAGCAGGAAGAGCGCGTGACAAACGAGCATCCTGCAGAAGCACCGCGTCCTGCCGCTCCTCCCACGCACGCGAGTGAGCTCCCCAAGCACCAGGTCACCGCACCTACCAGCACAGGCAATCCCAAAGTGGATCAGAGATACCAGCAGCAGCAGGAAAAGCTGGTAGCAAAACAGAATCAGCAACACCAGAAGCTCCAGCAGCAACAAGAGAGGGAGGATCAGCGCGCTACCCAGCAGAACTACCAGGCGCAGCAGCATCAACAAGTCGAGCAGCGGCACCAGCAACAGACAACGCACATGGAACAGCAACACACCCAGCAGACGGAGCATCTGCAGACGCAGCAGGGCGGCCATCCCGGCGGCAGGCCTCAATAAACGGGGCGCTGTCGGCCTCCGCCCGCAACGGCAGGCCGTGATCTCCGATCTGAATCAAGAGATCACGGCATCGCCCGAAAAACACCGGGACGCTGCCTTGCAAGAACCATCGGAGCCCCACCGTCGGTGGTTGACCATTCAGATGCTGCGGAAAACGAGCGCTGCAACATTTGCCTTATCCGATACGTCATCGCCAACTGCGGTCCGCGCTGTTCCAGAAACTATCCAGGTTACTTCTTTGAACGTGGGAGGTAGTTCGTTGAAAAAATCATCATTCCTGTCATGTCTCCTAGCTACAGCCGTTCTGTCTTTTCCTATGTACGCTCAACATCCCGGTGGAGGGCACCCCGAAGGCGGGCCGCCGGCCGGCGGTGGGCATGAGGAGCACACCCCGCCCGCGCGCGGACCCGAGTCTTATCACGGCGTGCCTCAGCAACACGGCGCACCACCACAGCATGCGGCACCACCACAGGAACACGCCGCACCACAGCAGCCTGAAAACCGCCACTACGCCGACAAGCCGGGCCACCCCGATATGCCCCATGTCGACGGCAACCACTGGGTCGGTCACGATGGTGGCCCCCACGACCCGCATTACCACCTCGACCACCCCTGGCAGCACGGCCATTGGAACGGCGGCTTTGGCCCCGCGCATCGCTGGCGCCTCGGCGGCGGTGGCCCCAGCCGCTTCTGGTTCAACAACTGGTACTGGAGCGTCGCGCCCTATGACATCGGCTTCGTGAACGGCTGGCTCTGGGACTCTGACGACATCATCATCTACGAAGATCCCGATGATCCCGGCTACTACCTGGCCTACAACCCGCGCCTCGGCACCTACGTCCACGTCATGTATCTGGGCTAAGCACATATCACTGCTGCACACAGCACGGCCTGCCAATCACGGCAGGCCGTCGCTGCGTGGCATGATTGCAAATTCGTAGATGCGTCCGACTCCAAGCGCTTTGGCCGGAACCAGACGTCGAAGCAACTAGGTAGCGTCATGCGGCCCGCTCGTCTGTGCCGCTCCCTGGTACGTGTAGGTCATGGGGCGCGGTCCGCGGACATAGAAGGTCTTCAGTTCAGTGATCCGAAATCCTGCCGCCGTGATGAGATCGTCAATCTTACGATTCAGGTGGCAGCCGCCTGTGATGTTCTTCCAGAGCGGCGTGATCCGCTCCTGCCAGTCAGCCACACCAGGGTCGACAGCCCGTCCATGCTCCAGAAAGAGGAGATGCCCGCCCGCTTTTAGAACGCGCTTCATCTCCCGAAGCGCCTTGGGAGCATTCGCAATGGAACACAATGTCCACGTCGTGACAACGGTATCGATGCTTGCGTCGGCGAGGGGCAGCTGCTCTTCCGCAGATTGCGAAAGAAACTCGACCTTAACCGGCGAAGCCACGACTCTGTCGCGCGCAATCCGCTGGAGCTCAACCGACGGATCCACGCCATAAATGCGGCGAACATCTGACGAGTAAAAGGGCAAGTTTAGGCCTGAGCCAATGCCGACCTCCAACACTTCGCCGCGAGCGAGTGGAATCCAGGCAGCACGCAGCCGGGCCGTCTCCTCATTCCGCATCGCGAGGTCAATGATGCGGGGCAGCACATACTTCGCATACAAACCCATGGCGTCGTCTCCCGATCACAATCAGCCAGTTATGTAGCTTCGACTCGCGCGCCGCGAAAATACCGCGCAGCCTCGGGACGAAAGAGCACCCACGCAAACACAGCACAGAACACGGCGTGAATTGCCAACTCAGGGATCGCGTGAAAGGCGCTCAGGACGACGTGAAATGCAATCCAGGCCAGCGCCAGCCAGCGCGCCCAGTTCTGTCCCCGAAACAGAAAGACTCCGCACACAATTGCGGTGAGTTCGGTGACTTCAATCGCCACAGCATCCGGATGACCTGCCAGCAACTCGCGAAAGTGAGCGACGAAGCCGCCCAACCCCACCGCTAGATACACGCAGGCGAGAATCGTAACGGAGATAGGCCGCTTGCTGGAGATCATGGCAGCACCTCCAACACCGCGTCGCTGGGCTCAAGATCCTCCGCATGCGGCGGCAGCGTCGCGCCGGCCTCGAGCAGCGCCCGGACCGTGCCGACATAATCTCCTGTCTCTCGATGCCAGCCGTTTCCCGAGCCGTACACCGCCCACGACAACGCGGTGCCCGCATACTCCCGCGATTTCAATTCCAGCGTCGGGTGGAAGCGCAATATCTGCCGAGCCATTTCCGCATTGCCGTGGAATCCAGCCCAGTGCAGCGACGTCGCCCCCATCTCGCCTGGCGTATCGACCGGCCAGCCCGCCTCCAACATCAGCCGCACTGCTTCTGTGTTGTTCGTCTGCGCAGCATTTGGCAGCTTGCTCTTGTCTGCTTCAGACAACGTCGTTGCCGCATCCGGATGCTTCGACAGAAATTCGCGAAAGGCCGCTTCGTCTCCCAGCTCACACGCCAGCGCCAGCTTCAGCTCCTCCGGCGTGCGCTCCATCAGCAACTGGAAGATATCTTCGTGGCCGAAATCGCGTGCCACCGAGTGCGCGGTGCGGTGCGATCCCAAAGTCCAGATGTAAATCGTGCCGCCCGCTCGCGGATCCTGCTTCGGAAACCACTCCTCCGAAACATTCATCCGGATGCACGCAGGATCGCGATCGAGATGCCGCCGCACCAACTCTCTCTCGCCCAGCGCCGCCGCCATCAGCAGGTCCGTGCGGCATCCGCGTGACACCAGGTAGCGCGCGACATCCTGCCGGTCCCTCGGATAGTGCCGCCTCTGATCGACGCGCAGCATGTACTGTGCCGGTGTCGATTCATGATCCACATCGCGCGCGTCGATCTCAGCGCCGCTCTCCAGCAGGAACTCCGCAACCTCCATCGTGGAAGCGAAGTGCAGCGGCGTCTGTCCGTCCCCGCCTCTTGCATGGACGACGGCCGGATCGGCAGCCACCAACTCACGCAGCTTCGGCAACATCCCCAGCCGCGCAGCGGAGTGCGCATCCAGCACCGCGCCGCGCTCGATCAGAAACTCCACCATGCCCGGATCGCAATCGTCCAGAACTCCGAATCCGCCCGCCCACCACTCGGTTCGCTTGCGTATTTCGGCGCCTGCCTCCAGCAGCACATCGATCGTCGCCCGGTCGCTTCGCTGCACTGCGGCAAACAACGCTTGCTGGCCGAAGCCGTAGTCAGGAAGCGGATCGTCAATCCTGGCCCGCAGCTCAGGATGCTTCCTAAGAAGATCCGCCACCCGCGGTGCATCGCTGTCACACACCGCCGCCTTCAGCGCCTCCGCAGGAGTGAGCCCCAGCCCCTCCACGTGCGACTTCAGCTTTGCCCATGTAGCGAAGCCGTATTCCTTCGCCAGCGCATGTTGCGCATCCGCCAGTTTGCCCTGCCCGTTGGTGCGCAGCAGTTCCTTGGCTTGCTTCTTCAGATATTCGAGATTCGGCTTTTCCGGTAGCTCACGAGACATGATTCCTCCTTCTATGGCCCGGGGTCCGCTACGACGGGCAGAAGAGAGGTCAATGCTCGGTGCTCAGAGACTGGTTCAGGTGGGATAATCCCTTTCCGCGGACGGGAAGCAACCTGGTTTGCGGATCCCACTTTATCAAATTCGTCCTAGCGTGGAGAACCTCTGCGTCCGCGTGCGTTAGTTAGGTGTCTAAGCCTCGTTCTTTCACCAGCGAATGCGAACCGTGCAAACGGCGTTTGACAATTTATTTCTCCGAGGACTAATGTGCGGGCGAATGACTGCGCGCTCTCATCATCCCCAGTTCATCCATCTCAGCTAGGCCAGCGCACCGGGACGTTGCAATTAGCTTGCACATCATCATTGGA
>DASZGZ010000002.1:0-3949 GCA_035938355.1 Acidobacteriaceae bacterium | reverse complement strand
CGATCGAAAGCTGGCGCCACGACTGGACCACGCAGCCATGATTCCCCGCTACCAGCGCGCTCTGTTGTGGGTGCTCCTGATCGTCTCCGCCGTCATGGCGATCGTTCTGATCCGCATGCGGGAACGCGCTGCGGACAAGCTGCAGGCCACAGAGAACGCTGCTCCGCTGACACCGCCCGGGGCTATGCCAACCAGCGATGTGACTTTGATGCTGGCCAACGATACCGATGGATCGCTCGTCAGCATCGGGAAGCGCCTCGCTCTTCCGACCGAGGAACACGCCCACGCGCGTTATCTTTTGAACCAGCTGCTCGCGGAGTATGCCAGGCCCGCCTCTGCTCACCCAATCGGAGCGAATGCCGGCGTGGACGACGTCTTCCTGATGCCGTTGCCGGCGGGCACTGCGGGCGGCGGCACGCTCGCAGTCGTGAACCTGAGCAGCAGCCTGCTGCAGGCGCATCCCTCGGGCATCGAAACGGAGACCATGACCCTGCTGTCGCTGATTGGAACGCTCCACGCGAATATGCCCGAGATAGCCCAGGTGCGGTTCCTCGTGGACGGGGTGCCACGCGACACGCTGGCCGGACACGCCGATCTGACCCGTACCTACCTCGCTTCGAGTGCGCCGACGCCACCGCCAGGAGTGGAAGAGAAATGACACAGCGTATCCCGACCGTCGGTGTCTTTGACTCCGGTGTGGGTGGCCTCACAGTCCTGAAATCGCTCCTCACGCAAGCATCGGCGGCGGACTACCTCTACCTGGGCGACACCGCGCGCCTGCCCTACGGCTCGAAGTCCCGAGCCACGGTAGCCCGCTACGCGGTGTCGAGCGCTCGGTTTCTCGTCGAACAGGGGGCGGAAGCCCTGGTGATCGCATGCAATACTGCGAGCGCGCTCGCGCTCGACGCGCTGCGCAGCGCAGTTGAGGTGCCTGTTATCGGTGTGATCGAGACAGGCGCAACCGCGGCACTGCAAAGCTCACAGACGAAGGACGTGCTGGTGATTGCGACCGCGGCCACGGTCGAAAGCCACGCTTACTCCGCCGGATGCCGGGAACGCGGACTGCGGGCCATTGAGAAGGCCTGTCCCCTGCTTGTGCCGCTGGTCGAGGAAGGGTGGATCGATCATCCGGTGACCCGCGAGGTCACGGGAATCTATATCGACGATCTTCTGTCCGAGGCAAGCAAAGCAGGCATGACCGCGGACACGCTGGTGCTTGGCTGCACCCATTATCCACTGCTGCGCTCCGTCATCGAAGATTCGTTGCGCGCACACGCGACTGGTCAGGCGGTGCGTGTCATCGACTCGGCTCATGTCACAGCCGAACAAGCGGCGGCCCGGCTTGCGCTTCGCGCAGATGGGCAGCGCAAGCCGGCAGTTCGTTTCTACGCCACAGATTCCGTGGAGAAGTTCCGTGCTCTGGGCACGCGCTTCCTCGGCCGCGCTATCGACGGCGTGGAGTTGGTCGACCTCGGAGGATGAACTCCGGGCCTACGGCGCGTGAGCATCGCTGCTATCCTTGCATCCGGGAATTGCATCATCGGGGCCACAGCGCTGCTGTTATTGCCATGAGTCAATATAGGAAGGACTAGTAAGCATGATCGATCTGAAAGGCCGCACCGCTATCGTCTTTGGCGTTGCCAACAAGCGGAGTATCGCCTGGGGCATCGCCCAGAAGCTGAATGAGGCTGGCGCGCGCCTGCTGATTACGTACCAGAATGAGCGTCTGAAGCTGGAAGCCGAGGACATGATCAAGGAGCTGCCGGGCGCCGAAGCCTATCAGTGTGATGTCTCCCAGGACGCTGAGATTGATCAGCTCTTCTCCACCCTGAAAGAGAAGCACGGCAAGCTCGATATTCTGGTGCACTCAGTGGCATTTGCTCCCGCGGAGGCGATGCATAACGACTTTCTTGAGACCAGCCGCGATGCCTTCCGCATCGCGCACGATGTAAGCGTCTACTCGCTGATCGCTGTCAGCCGCGCCGCCGCGCCTCTTATGACCGATGGCGGCAGCATCATCACCATGACGTACTACGGATCGACCAAGGTCATCCCCCGCTACAACGTCATGGGTGTCGCCAAGGCGGCGCTGGAGGCAACCGTGCGTTACCTCGCCTTCGAACTTGGCCACAAGAATATTCGCGTCAATGCCATCTCCGCAGGTCCCATCAAGACATTGGCGGCCCGTGGCATCAAAGACCTGGGTGAGATGTTGAAATCACACGAGGAGCGCGCGCCGCTGCAACGCAACATTCAGCAGTCCGAAGTAGGCGCCGCCGCGGTATTCCTCGCATCGGATCTCTCCAGCGGCATCACCGGCGAAGTCACATTCGTCGATTGTGGTTACAACATCATGGGTTTTTAGAACTTGCAGCGGCGGATTCCGGCTTCATCTTCAGCACGATCCGCCGCGCATCCCCATTGAGCATCGTCATCACAATCTCGCCCTGGCTGCGCTTCACCACGCTGGGAAACTTCTCTCCCCACTCCACCAGCACGATGCTGTCCTCTGTCTGCAGATCGTCGAGTCCCAGCGTCTCCAGTTGCCGTTCACTATCGATGCGATAGAGATCCAGGTGATAGAGCCGCACCGGCTTGCGCACGCCGTGAAGATCGAGTGTGCCCTCGTATTCGTGGACCAAGGTGAAGGTCGGGCTCGTCACCTCATCCGATTCCGCTGCGTCCAGCGCCTCGGCGATGCCCTTCACCAGCGTGGTTTTTCCGGCGCCCAGGTCACCGTGCAGAATCAGGAACCTCGGAGGCGCCAGCAGAGCCGTCAACTTGCGCCCGACCGCAATCGTCTCCGCGCTGCTGTGGGTCACGAACTCCGTCTGAGGAGCATTCATCGAGTGTCCTTGTGTCCTGCTGTCCTGTGTCCTTACGACTTCAGCAATCTGTGCTCCAGCATACCGGGCAGCCCTTGCAGCCAGGTGGTTCCGCCGCCCGGCGTGGGCCTGAAACGGAACGCGTGGTCCAGATATGCGCATACCTCCGTGGCCAGCAGTGTGTGCTCGTCATGCTCAATGACGGCGAAGTCTGCCGCCAGTCCATGTAGGTAGACCGCCGCCTCCACCGCCTCCGCGGGATGCTCCTTGTATTGCGCGAGCATCGCCGCGGTAATTCCCGTCAGGATATCCCCGCTGCCTCCCTTGGCGAGGCCGGGGTTGCCGGTAGTATTGATGCCCATACTGCCGTCAGGATGCGCTATCAGCGTGCGCCAGCCCTTCAATACCAGGGTGACCTGATGCTCGGTAGCATAGGCGCGCGCAATGCCTTCGCGGTCCGCTTCCACCTCGGGGATGGTCTTGCCGACCAGCCGTGCCATCTCCCCGGGATGCGGCGTGAGCACAATCGTGCGGCCGCGGCCATCGAGCTTGTAGCCATGCTGGGCGATCGCATTCAGGCAATCGGCATCGAGCACCATGGCGATCGGCTTCTCTCCGCGCCCGCACAGTTCGATGAGCCGCAACGCGAACTGCTGCGCTTCCGGCTCCTGCCCAAGACCGGGCCCAATCGCCACCACTGTTCTCTTTTCCAGCAGCGCATGAGCGCCCTCGCTGTCGAGGTTGCGCAGGGCGATGCCACCTTTCGCTGTCTCCATCAGCGGCTCGGTCATCAGCTCGGGCGCAATGGCGGCAACGGTGTTCAAAATCGATTCGGGCACTGCGGCGGTGACCAGACCGGCCCCGGCACGCAGGGCTGCGTAGCTGGCCATGGCCGCTGCTCCCGCTCTGCCCCGCGCACCCGTGATGATGCCTACATGGCCAAACTTGCCCTTATTGCTGTCGGGCGGCCGTGGTGTCTCCGTGATGCGCTTCGCGTCCCCCGCCCAGTGCAGGCCGGTCGCGGAGTTCACGACATCGTCGGGCGAACCGATATCCGCAACCAGGATGGCGCCACGCGTCAGAAAACCCGATACGTGCGCCAGCTTCGGGGCGGTAAAGGTGAC
>DASZGZ010000001.1:0-7305 GCA_035938355.1 Acidobacteriaceae bacterium | reverse complement strand
CCAGCGCAAGCGCGCCGCGCTGGTTGAAGAGAAGACGGACTGGCAGGCACTGCGCGATGCCGGGGCGGCGATCCGGCGCGAGGCTCTGACGAACCTCGACCGCTACCTGCTCGAGTTCGAAGAGCGATTCCAGGCGGCGGGCGGCACGGTGCACTGGGCTGCGAACGCGTCGGAGGCGAACCGCATCGTTCTTGGAATTTTGCGTGAGCACGAGGCGAGCGAGGTCATCAAGATTAAGTCGATGACCACGGCTGAGATTGGCCTGAACGACTTTCTGGCGCGCCACGACGTCGCTGCTTATGAAACCGACCTGGCGGAACTGATTTTACAGCTCGGCGATGATCAGCCTTCGCACATTGTTGTGCCGGCGTTGCACAAGAACCGTCAGCAGGTGCGTGAGATTTTTGCTCGCACGATGGGGCTACCGGATCTGACCGACGATCCGGAGGCGCTGACCGCCGCGGCGCGACGGTATCTGCGAGAGAAATTTTTGCGGGTAAAGACGGCCATCTGTGGCGGAAATTTTCTGATCGCGGAGACCGGTGGCCTCGCCATCGTGGAGTCGGAGGGCAACGGGCGCATGTGCTTGACGCTGCCCGAGACGCTTATCGCGATCGTCGGGATCGAGAAGGTGATTCCGCGCTTTGCAGATCTCGAAGTGCTGCTGCAGACGCTGCCGCGTTCGGCGACGGGGGAGCGGATGAACCCGTACAACTCCATCTGGTCGGGCGTGGTGCCGGGCGACGGACCAAAGAACATGCACGTTGTCCTACTCGACAACGGACGCACGCGTGTTTTGCGCGATGCAATCGGCAGGCAGACGCTGCAGTGCATCCGTTGCGGCGCCTGCCAGAATGCGTGCCCGGTGTACCGGCAGACCGGTGGCCATGCGTATGGCTCGGTGTATGCGGGACCAATCGGCGCGATCCTGACTCCGCAGCTCGAGGATATGCGCTACGCGCAGTCGCTCCCATATGCGTCATCACTGTGCGGTGCGTGTTACGAGGTCTGCCCAGTGAAGATCAACATTCCTGAGGTGTTGGTGCACCTGCGTGCGCGGGTGGTGGACCGCGGGCGTCGCAAGCTCGCTTCACTCTTCGATCAGGAGCGCGCCGGGATGATGATGATGGCCGCTGTCTTTGCGAACCGAAGCCGGTACGAGGCGGCGCAGAGGCTGGCGCGTACTGCGCAGCGCGCGGTTCGTCACGGAGATGCGTGGTACCACTGGCTGCCCGGGATGGCGGGGCGCTGGACGGAGACGCGCGACCTTGCGCCCCTGCCGCAGCAGACCTTCCGCGAATGGTGGCAGCAGCGGGGGCAGCCATGACGCCGGGTGGGATCACCAGTCGCGACCGCGTGCTGGAACGGATACGAAAGGCGAATTTGAGGGCGGCCGGCCCGCGGGAAGCGATTCCGCGCAACTACGATGGCGCCGGTTCTCATCGGGCGAGCGTACAGGGCAAAGACGAAGTTGTCGGGCTCTTTGAGACGCGGCTGCATGACTACGATGCGCGCGTCATTCGTGTACGCCGCGACGAGATTGCCGCGAAGGCGGCAGAGCTGCTGCTGGCCGGCAACAGGCGGCGCATCGTGGTGCCAGATGGCTCGCCGATGGCATGGCAGGCCGACGGCCCGGAGTGGATTCGGGATCATGAGCTCTCCGTTGATGTACTCAACGGTGTGGATGGCGTGATGACTGCGGCAACGGTCGGTGTTGCCGTGTCAGGCAGCATTGCGCTGCAGCACGGTGCGGCAGAGGGGCGACGCGTGCTAACGCTGTTGCCGGACTATCAACTCTGTGTCATCGAAGTGGCGCAGGTGGTGGAGACTTTGCCCGAGGCCTTCGCGCGGCTTGATCCCGCACGGCCGGTCACCTTCTTCTCCGGACCATCGGCCACGGCGGACATCGAAATGGCGCGCATCAAGGGCGTCCATGGGCCGCGCTTTCTGGATGTGCTGCTGGTTGAAGACTGAACCTTTGTGGTGCTGCGGATTTGCGCGGTCTTCACGTTGCAGTAGCAGAATGGGAGTGGCATTCGGAAGGAGCCTCCCCCATGGCGAAGAAATCCACCCGGCAGACTGCAGTAAAGCAGACCACAGGTACCAAGGCGACCACGCCTCCGCGCTCCACAAATGATCCGGTGTTTGCGCAGCCGTCGCCAACTCCCGATCCAACCAACTTCCGTGATCCTGTCACCGACCAGCCACTGAAGGAGGTCGGGACCGTCGAACCGTTTCCGGCGCCGCGCGGCGGTGCGGCCGAGCCAGTGCTGCAGTTTGCGGATACGCTGGGCTCGCAGGGACCCGCGCGAGTGACGGCGATTCAGAACGCGGGGCAGATCGTCTTCCATACTGTGGGCGACACGGGCAGCACGAAGGGGCCTTCGACGCAATCGCAGGTGGCGGACAAAATGGTGACGGACTTTACCGAGGACAACCCTGCCAACGTGCCGTCGTTCTTCTACCACCTGGGGGATGTGGTCTATAACTTCGGCGAGGCCGCGTACTACTACGATCAGTTCTACGAGCCGTACCGCAACTACCCCGCGCCGATTCTTGGTATTGCCGGCAACCATGATGGCGTGACGTATCCGAAGGAGTCGGTTCCTACGCTGGATGCATATCTGCGGAACTTCTGCTCCGCGACGCCGGTGCATACGGATGAGGCGGCTGGCTTGTCACGCACGGCGATGATCCAGCCCGGCGTGTACTACACACTGGAGGCGCCATTTGTCCGCCTGCTGGGGCTTTACAGCAACACGCTGGAAGATCCGGGAGTGATCTCAACGGAGGGTGGAGTGCGCACCACGCTCAATGATGACCAGCTCACGTATCTGGAGACGGCACTCGTCCGGTGCAAGAGTGAGAAGTTTTCCGGTGCGGTTCTGGTGGCAGTGCACCATCCTCCGTTCACCGGAGGGGTGAACCACGGCGGCAGCCCGCGCATGTTGCAGGACATGGACAACGCGGCGACGAAGGCCGGCTTCTGGCCGCATGTGGTCCTCTCCGGGCATTCGCATAACTACCAGCGCTATACGCGTACGGTGGCGGGGATGACAATTCCTTACATAGTGGCCGGTATGGGAGGGCATGGGCTGACGGCGATGCGGACCACGACCAGCGGCGCTATCCGCACACCGATGACGATGGACAACACCCTTACGCTGGCGAGCTATGACGACACTCACTACGGCTACATGCGTGTGATCGTGAACGCGACCACGCTGCGGATGGAGTTCCACCCGGCCGAGGACGGTGGTACGACCAAAACGCCGGACGATACCTTTACCCTTAACCTGAAGACGCGGGCCATCACATAGCAATCGCGCGTAACTGCCCCTGTGTCCTTTATGATCGCGAATATTTGAAGCCGTGTGGTACGATCCGCCAGCGAAACGGGTAGCCTGCAAGAACAGGAACCTGCAAAGCCAGGGTGGCCGCATGCGTGCAGAACTTCGTCCTTCCAGCCTCGGTGAGATCCTCGACCGTACGGCACAGATGTATCGCAGCCACTTCCTGCTCTATTTCGGTATTGCGTCGGTTTCGTACGCTGCCGTGCTTGTCCTCAGGTTGCTTACTGACCTGGTGCTGTATTCGCACATGCACGCAGGCGCAGTGCGGCGGCTGGACCGAATCACGGTGACAGCCGGATTCAGCATCGCGATGTTCTCCATGTTGCCGATTGCGGTTGCCACGGCGGCCGTCGTATATGCAGTGGCACGAAACTACCTGGGACACACGTGCACCATCCGCGAAGCGTACGCCGGCATTGGCCGCCGCTGGTATCGCTACATCCTGATACTGCTAGCGGCTGACACGTATGCAACGCTTCCCATTGTGGTTCTGGCGATCGTGATCGGTGCGGCGAGCGTGCTTCTGCCCGGGATGGCTCGGAGTCTCGTCATAGTACTCGCCGGACTCGCCCTGATCACGGTCTTTGCCGGCATATTCGTCGCTATCTGGTGGCTGCTCCGCTGGGCGCTCTCTATTCCAGCTTCGCTGATGGAGGACCTGAAGGTGCATCGTGCGCTGAAACGCAGCAGCGTGCTTACCCAGGGTTGCCTCGGCCGCATCTTCGTGATGCTGTTGCTGGTGGTCGCGGTGATGATGGTGATCCAATACGCCATCCAGATTCCGATGTTCATTCTGCTGTGGAAGAGTAAAGGTCACCCAACGCTGGCTACGCAGATCCTCGCGTCTTTCGGGACATTCCTCGGCGGATCGTTCGTACTGCCGATCTATTCCATCGCGCTTACGCTCTTCTATTACGATCAGCGTATCCGCAAAGAAGGCTATGACGTGGAGTGGCTGATGGAACAGGCAGCGGGGTCGCCCGGCGATGCTCCGGGTGCAATCTCTGGCGGCGCGATTAGCACGCTGACACCACAAACTGGTCCGTTCGGTCCGGCCGTCTAGATGCGTGGGCAGGGCATAGCGGCATGATTCGTTGTCTCGTGAATCGCCGTCTGGCGGCAATCGGCGTCTGCATTGTTTGCGCCGGTCCAGTCCATGCGGCGTCCATAGCGGCGCAACCGCGAAGCCAGGCAGAGTACCGCGATCACCTGAAGGCTCTCGGCGCACTCACCGCACAGTGTCAGCAGCACATCGATGCCGCGCACTGCAGCGCAGACGCGGTCGGTCCGGACGACATCGTCACAGCATCCGAGCACGCTGCCCCGCGGCTGATCCCGTACGGCTGGCTGCGACGTCCTCTGGAGCTTATCGGAAGCCACAAGATCACTCCTGCGGATTCGGCGTCGCTACTCAATGACGCCGCACGACGCATTCAGCTTGAACTGTCTGAAGCGCCAGGGGCTTCATCTTCTACCGCTCCGGGGGGCCCTGCTCGCACAGCGGAGCGAATGGCACTGGCCTCTATCCTGCAGCGCGCGGAGTTTCGCCAGACGGATCGCACGCTCACAGAGCGCGTGCTCGAAGCGGTGGCGCTGTGGATCAATCGGCGGCTCTTCGGGCTTGCAGAGTATAGTTCGCATCGTCGCTGGCCGGGACTCCTGCTGGAGTGGGGACTGGTAGCGTGTGCGTGTCTGGGCTTGGTGTACTGGTTTGTGAGACAGACACGGCGTGCACGTGGATTGCAACCGGAGAGCGCGTCGCGAGTGGCGAACGCCCCGGCCACGCGTGGCTGGCAACGGCTGCGCATGGAGGCGGAAGAGGCCGCGCAGCAGCAACGCTGGCGCGACGCGGTGCGAGGCTACTACTGGGCGGCGATCGCGCGTTTTGAATCGCGCGGGCAGTGGCCCGCGGACCGTGCTCGCACCCCGCGCGAATATCTGCGACTGCTTCTGCCAGGACATCCCAGGCATGATGATTTGCGGCTGCTGACGCGCCGGTTTGAGTCGTGCTGGTACGGCTCGGATACAGCAACGCAGCGGGATTGTGATGACGCACGTCAGCTCTTCGAACGGCTGGCGGAACGATGAAGTTGCTGGCATCGCTCGGGGCCAATATGCCGGACTCGGGCGACCGGCGACTGCTGATGATCACTGCTGTACTGGTGCTGTGCACCACGGTGCTGCTGGTGCTGGTGCATCCGGAGGAGCAGCCGGACAGCTACGTTCCGTCGACGTATTCTGCGACGCCGCACGGGGCGAAGGCGGCATACCTTCTGCTCGCCCGTCTCGGCTATCGCGTTACGCGATCGGAGGGGCCGCTCGACGCCGTTGCCGAAAGTGCGGATACGCATACCGTTCTAATTCTCGCGGAGCCAACGCGTGCGCCGAGTCAGCAGGAAATCGCGGGGGTACGGCGCGTGCTGGAGGGTGGCGGACGGGTGCTGGCTGCGGGTTTTCTTTCTGCTGCTCTTCTGCCGGAGGAGAACCTTGACGACCAGTCGCCCCCACGATTGATCGGCGGCGTCTGTGAGGCGGGTCCGGTAGGCTTCTCGCGGCTCACCTCTGGCGGCAAGGTCGTCATGCGTGGAGTTCACAGCTTGTGGAAGATGGATCGCCCATCACAGCGCGTGGCTTTCGTGTGCGGCAATGGGGGAGTTGTCGTGGCCTACCACGTGGGGAAGGGAACCGTGGTGTGGTGGGCCAGCGCATCTCCGCTCGAAAATCAGGATATTGCTGCGCAGGGCAGTCTGGATCTGCTGTTGAATAGTCTTGAGCTCCAGACAGGAGACAACATCGTGTGGGATGAGTCGCTGCATGCGGCGCCTCCAGCTACGTGGAGTCCGTTGCAGGACCGCATCATCCTCGCACTGATCGCCCAACTGACGGGAATCGCGCTGCTTCTGCTGCTGGCCCGCTGTCGCCGCAGCGGCCCGTTGCGACCACTTCCCGTACCGGCGCGCAATTCTCCCATGGAGTTTGTGCATTCGCTCGGCGGACTTTATCGCGCTTCAGCCGCGAACGATGTGCCGATCACCATCGCCTATGAGCGCTTTCGGAGCCGCCTGGCGCAGCATTACGGCGTGGCCAAGGCGCAGACAGCCGATGCGGCTACACTGGCCGCAACGCTCAACGAGCGCTTCGCTATTCCAGCGCTGCCGCTGCAGCGCGATCTGGAGGCCTGCGAGAACGCCGGCCGGCTTACCAATTTGAATCCGCGCCAGGCATTGACTCTGGTTAAGGCCATTGCCGGCTACAGCCAATCGATAACGCAACAAGCAGAGACGAGCACAGTCACAGTTGCATATCTTGCGGAAGATCGAGGGACCATTGGAACCGAGCACGAACCCGCCGACTCCATTCAACGCCACACCGCCTGAACCGCGCCCCGCGGCTGCGAACATTGCTGCCACGGTGCAGATGCTGGAACATGGCCGCAAAGAGATCGGCAAAGTCATCGCCGGGCAGACGGAGCTGATCGACCAGGCGCTGATCACCGTGCTCAGTCGCGGCCATGCGCTTGTGGAGGGCGTGCCGGGCATCGCAAAGACACTACTGGTCAAGCTCCTCGCGCGCGTGTTGGGGCTCGACTTCGGCCGGGTGCAGGCTACTCCGGACCTGATGCCCGCGGATATCCTTGGCACCAGCATTCTGCAGGCCGCAGGTGCGCAGATGATCTTCCGTCCCGGGCCGGTCTTCACCGACTTTCTATTAGTGGACGAGATCAACCGGATGCCGCCGCGCACCCAGTCCGCGCTGCTGGAGTGCATGGAGGAGCGCCAGGTGACGACGGACACGGAGCGGCGTCCGCTCCCGGAGGTATTCACTGTCTTCGCTACGCAGAACCCCATCGACTTTGAGGGAACGTATCCGCTGCCCGAGGCGCAACTCGACCGCTTCCTCATGAAGATCCGTGTTGGCTACCCGACTGTCGAACAGGAGCGCCTGGTGCTGG